>JBHHWX010000375.1:0-6196 GCA_046756745.1 bacterium
CTGAGAAGCGCTCGCAAAGACATTAAAAATCGAGTTTTCGTTCAGACACTAAATAAGAGCGCCAGGAAAAAAACGAAAGAAAGGGTGACTATGACAAGTGACATCAACAAAATCGAAAACGGAACGCTTGAACAGTTAATAAAAAGAATCCCGAAAACGGATCTGCACGTCCACCTCGATGGCTCGGTTCGTTTAGAAACTCTCATCGAAATTGCGCAGCGGGAAAAAATCGAGCTTCCGAGCTATACTGTCGAGGGGCTCAACAAGCTGGTGTTTAAAGATCAGTATCAAAACCTCGAAGAGTATCTGAAGACATTCGGTTATTCGTGCGCCGTGATGCAAAAGCCGGAATATTTGGAAAGGATTGCGTACGAATTTGCGGTCGATAACCAGAACGAAGGCGTACGTTACCTCGAGGTCCGCTTTGCCCCACAGTTGCACATCAATAAGAATCTCGATATGCAGCAGGTCATCTCGGGTGTGAATGCCGGTTTGTCACGGGCCAAAAGTGAATTTAATCAACGAAAGGAAGTCGCCGCCGGCGAAGAGCCCCACTTTTGTTACGGGATCATCGTTTCCGCCTTACGTTCTTTTGGACCTTACTCTCAATATTACGCGGACTTCATCCAGGCTCTGTCCTATTCGGATATCAAAACCATCTGCAGTCTTTCATCTTTGGAATTGGCTAAAGGCGCCGTGTCCATCCGGAGGGAGCTCGGCATCCCTATTGTCGGTTTTGATTTGGCCGGCGCCGAGAAAGGCAACCCGGCAAAAGACCACTGGCAGGCCTTCCAATATGCTCATGAACATTTCCTGGCGAAAACCGTCCACGCCGGCGAAGCCTACGGGCCGCCCTCAATATTTCAAGCGATAACCGAGCTCCATGCCGATCGCATCGGACATGGGTACTACCTGTTCGACGCCTCAAAAGTCGACGATTTCATAAAAGACAAAGAGTCGTATATCAAAGAGCTGTGCCAATATATCGCTGACCGGCGCGTCACAATTGAGATTTGCCTAACCAGCAACTTGCAAACAAATCCGACTTTGAAAAAAATGGAACATCACTCGTTTCGACAAATGTTGGAATACGAGCTGAGCTCGACTATCTGTACCGACAATCGTACTGTGAGCAAAACCACCGTCACGAATGAAATCCTGTTAGCCCTGAAAAGTTTTAAGATGTCTCCAAAGCAGCTCAAAAATACCATTGTATACGGTTTTAAACGCAGCTTTTTCCCGGACATGTATGCTAAAAAACGACAGTATGTACGCGAGTGTATTGATTATTATGAAAGGGTCGTGAAAGATACACCGTTAGATGTTGCTTAAAAGTCGCAGAGTGTTGCTATAATAAGTATTCGCCACGGATTGACACAGCGAGACATAGCCGCAACCAAAAGAGAGCTAGAATAAAAAAATATTTAGCCACGGATTTACACTGATGAAACACGGATTTTGTTAATATAATAATTAAAATTACTAACATACTTACTTCATATTCAAAATTCATTTTATCCGTGTTCAATCCGTGTGCATCCGTGGCTGATTTTTTTTGGCATGTTTTTGAAATTTTGCGGTTGTTAAGTCCCGTGCTTTATACGGGGCTCTGCCGCGCTGGGCGAATCCGTGGCTCTTAGTGCCGCCGTCAGATTCCTCATCAGGCATTCACCTGATTCGGAATGACAGGGACTGCCCGAATTTCTATCGCAATTGAATCGTCTTTCCCATCGCTTCGTGCAAGAGTTTTGCGGCAAGAACAGCCGTTCGGTCGTGACTATCCAAAGGTGGATTCACCTCGACGACATCCACTGCAATCAGCGCTACCTGCAGATTTTGGATGAAATCGAGGACCTGGCGCGAGGTGAGACCCCCGGGAACCGGGTGTGAAACCCCCGGAGCATAAGCCGGATCCAAAGCGTCCAGATCTATCGTGAGATAAATCCGTAAATCTTCAGGAATATCTATAGCTCCATCCACAAAATCACGTGCGTGAACGATCTTCAGCTTTCCGGAGAATGTGTGGGTGACTTGTGCTTGTCTTTCATTGAGAGTGCGAATACCGATTTGAGTCAGAGAGTGAACATGTTCCATCTCGAGCAGGCGTGTGGCAGTACACGCGTGGGAATGAGGATTTCCTTCAAATTCCGGGTACAAATCCGCGTGCGCATCGATTTGAATAACCTGGATCGGTTCCCGTAAAACAGCCGCAGCCTGAACAATGGGTACGGTCACGGCGTGATCCCCACCCGCCAGAAAAGGCGTTTTGCCGGACTGAAACAGGGATTGAGCGAGCTCACGATATGCTATGGCTGTGTGCTCCCAGGTATCGCGGGACGGCACATCTCCCAAGTCAGCAACTTTTCCGGACAGGTCGACTCCTAACTCCGTGGTGGCGTTGTAACAATGGCCATTGTACGCCGTACGCAGGCGCGCCGGCGCCTGGCTGCAGCCACGCTTATAGGAAGATTGGGAGTCGTCCGGCAACCCCACAAATACTAAGTCCGTTTCCCTTTGGTTATGACTAAAACAGTTGGCAAACGGGATGATGGTTTCGTGTTTCATAAAGCTGTTGTACCATTCATGAATTCTATTGCTATTGGTCTGATAATTTAATATAATTTACAAATAAGATTAACAAAAGCAATGAAATGGAAAAATCGGAGTGGGTTCAACAGTGGTTGGACTCAGCGGCTGAAGATCTACGGGTTTGCGAGTCATTATTTGAGAAAAAACATTACGACTGGTGTTTATCGATGGCTCCTGAACCAATTGTCAATAAAGTAAGAAAATTTATTACAACAGCAGGAAAATACGGAATCCCTGTCAAAACCGCATATCTTTTCGGGTCCTGGGCACAAGGCCGGGCTCATGAGTGGAGCGATATTGACTTGGCTATTATTTCAGAAAAGTTTGAAGGGATAAAATTTTATGATCGGCGGAAGTTAGATCGTGCTGTGCTTGAAGTGGATTCGGATATACAAATACACCCTTACCGCCCCGAAGATTTCAACAAGGACAACCCGTTCGTACTTGAGATTCTGCGTACCGGCGTTCAAATAGTCTAACATCGTCCCCTTCCTCAAATAAAACTTATCGTTACCCACATCTTTCGTAGCAACAGGCTGACCCGTCACGAATTAAAATTCGTGGCTCATAGCTGAAGTCATCTAAAGATGACTTAGCCCGGTTCAGTTGAGGCCGAAAACAGTCGGCTTCAGCCGACTTGAGCTATGAGCCTGAAAATTTATTTTCAGGCGCGGTTTTGGTGCCTGGCCTCGGATAATCCCCCGGAAGTCCCTTTTGTGGGTAGTGATAAGAAAATAAAAAAAGGGGCTGTCCAAAAAGTCTTTGTCTTTGCGATCCCTTGAACAAGCTCAGGATAAACTCCGTAAAACAATCTCATAATTCTGAGCACAGAATCGGCAGATTGCTTCGTCGTCCCGACATTCATTATTGTAACATGAAGGAAGAATCGAGATTTCTCGCAAAGACATTTTTTGCCCTTTTGGGAGAGCCCCATGAAGTAGTTGACAACATCCTCGATGAGGAAACGGGTTAAGCGGCTGTGTGTGACCTTTTCAGCTCGTTTTCCGCTTCCAGCCAATCTTGCAGATCTTGACCCGGCTGTCCACCCCGGTTCATAAAAATCTGGAAAGCGCGCTCACGTATTTCATTATCCGAAGGACGATGAACCACTCTTTTGACTCTTGTTCTTTTCGCGGTCGTTTTTTTTGCTGCCGTTCGTGTAGTTTTTTTTTGTTTTGTTGGTCTAACAAAAACCTCCATATTGTTAGTCCATTAATGATTCTGTTGATTTATAACTCTGTCAGGGTTAGAGTTTTACAAAATATCTGTATATAGTAAAAACGGCATGAACGTACTAAAGAATACAGAAAAAGTCAAGTCAATTTTTCTACACATTTCCACCAAATTCTTTCAAAACGGAAAGCACTTGCATGGAGTATTCCACCTTGCCGAAAGGCGCGCTGACCTGGTAACCTTGCACCTGATCACGGCATTCCATCATCGCTTCTTGTGCAATGCGAATACCTTCTTCACGGGCTTCTTCTTTTGAGATTTCCTGAGCTTTTCGCATCCTTTCCATATAACGATCAGGCACGGAAGCGCCGGGGACTTCATTGTTCATAAATTCAGCGTTTCTTAGACTTACGAGTGGCCAAACTCCCGCAATGATCGGTATTTTGACATGCTCGATTTTTGGGAGAAAATCCATTAAGATCTGAGGATCGAAGACGGGCTGGGTGATTGCAAACTCGGCGCCGGCGTCGACTTTCCACTCAAAACGCCGGACCTCTTGTTCGCAATCGATCGCCCCAGGGTTCAAACCCACGCCGATATGAAAAGCAGACGCTGCTTCGAGTTTCGACCCGCCCAAATCCACGCCATGATTCATGCGGTTCACCATGTTGGTCAACCCGATGGAATCCACATCAAACACAGCCGTGGCGTCCGGATAATCGCCCATTTTGGGCGGGTCGCCGGTGATAATGAGAATATTCCGCAGACCGACCGCAAACAGTCCCATAATATCCGACTGCATCCCCAATAGATTGCGATCGCGGCAGCAGTAATGGAGAATAGTTTCCATGCCGACGTTCTGTTCTATGAGAATGCTCAGGTGCTGCGCGCCCATACGGCACATTGCCCGCGGACCATCCGGCACATTGATGCAATCGACCCCAAAATCGTCGAGCGTCTTCGCCGACTCCAGAATCTTTGTCGGGTCGGTTCCCCGGGGAGGGACAATTTCAACACTGGTCACTAATTCGCCTTTGCCCAGTTTTTTCGCATATTGGCTTTTTTCGTGAGTCGGAACCGGAGTCGCTTCCTCGATGACCTCTTTAGGAATACTGATGACAAAATTGTGCTGCCGGGGACTCAACATCCGGACGGATTTTTCCATCGATTTGATATGCTCAGGTGTGGTGCCGCAGCAACCGCCGACAAGACGCGCCCCCCCTTTGATAAAACGCATCGCATACTCCCCCATATATTCCGGGCTTGCCAAATAAATGTTGCGTGCATCGATGACGCGCGGGTTGCCGGCATTGGGCTGGATAACAATCGGCTTTTTAGTCACATGCACCATTTTTTCCAAGGCATTCATCATGGACGGCGGGCCTACCGAACAATTCACGCCCACCACATCAACGCCCCAACGATCGAGATGATAGGTAAACGTTTCCGCGGCGGTACCGTAAAGTGAGTTCCCAGACTCATTGATCGTCATCGCTGCAACAATGGGGCGATTGCACAACTCACGAACGGCCAAAATCGCCTGTTCGATCTCACTCAAGTCGGAAAAGGTTTCCAAAACGAAAAGATCGACGCCGCCATTCAACAATGCTTGGGCCTGTTCTTTAAAAGCGTTCTTTGCTTCGTCACGCCCCAACTTACCCCACGGCTCGATTTTAACGCCCAGCGGACCTATCGACCCGGCCACGAAGAGATCTTCTCCGGCGATCTCTCGAGCTAACTTTGCCCCTTGATAATTGATGGGGTCGAGGGAGTCTGCCAAGCTGTGTTTGGTGAGTTTCAACCGGTTGGCGCCAAATGTATTCGTTTGCAGAATATCGGCCCCAGCGTTCGCATACGCCGTATGAATCTCTTTGATGAGACGCGGATTCGTTAAATTGACATTATCAAAACATTGATTGATAAAAATGCCCCGGTCATAGAGCATGGTGCCCATGGCTCCGTCAAAAAGAAGAACCCGGTTTTCGAGCTCGCCTAAAAAATTTCTCTTAGCAGTCATAAAACTTAGTCGCATTAAGGTTTGTATTTGGTGTTTGAACGAAAACTCGTTCTGAATTGTCATTCCGGCAATTTTTTGTGCCGGAATCTCCTGGTATTAGGCAGGAGATTCCCGCTAAAAACATGCGGGAAAGACAAGGAAAGGATGTTTTCATTCAAACACTATTCTATTTATTTATCATTTTTTTTGTTTAAGCGATGGCATCGGTTTTTAGAGTAGGCAGTAATATCAATATAAATACACCATAGACAGATTGCAAGTAGTAATTCTGTAAGATATGAATGACCCCGCAAAACTCGAATGGTTAGACGGTTTTAATATTTTAAATTAATGAGTATGCAGCCACATTTCTGAAACTGTTGATTACTAACATTTCTCACTTCGTTTGTGCGTCAGATTAGGTTTGGTAAGAGGTTC
>JBHHWX010000376.1:0-6193 GCA_046756745.1 bacterium
AATTCGTACCTTGCTCAAATTCGCACCTTCTTGCGGTCCACCAGCAAATGAGATCAGTGATATCAGATCGGTATGACGCGGTACCAAATACTGTCCTGGACCTCCAACTAACCCCCAGACGTTTACTTTAATTAAAATCTCATCTTTGCCTCCTAAATAGTATTGGGAAGCGCGGTTTAAAAAATTTCCCGTTTCCTTCTCCTGTGCCCAGAGGTCTGCAGGAACGGACACAAGAAAGAGGGAAATGAGAAGACTTATTGGAAGTTTCAAATTCTGCATAAGCTTTCAGGATATAAGGTTACAGGGTATATAGTCAATCAAATCTTCGTTTTTTTGCACAGAAGATGAATCGAATCTAAAATCAGGTCGATTCTATTTGCGCCAGCGAGTTTTACTCCGAGTCTGTGCTTAACAACCCTCGGCGAGACGCCTTCGGGTAGTGATTCTTGACTTTCCGGTCAAGCTTCTGAGCCGTGGCAGGTTTTTTCATGCCGCTGCTTTACAAAGACTTCTCACAAAACCTTGCTGCATGAGATATTGTAATATCGAACGTGCATTCTGTTCGGGCGTGTTGGAGATTGTATTTAAGAAAATTTCAGGTTGCTGCGGCGGCTCGTAAGGAGCATCAATACCTGTAAATTCTTTAATCTCGCCCCGTCGTGCTTTTGCATACAGTCCTCTCGTATCCCGTTCTTCGCATACTGCAAGAGGCGTATCCACAAACACCTCTATGAAACGATCTTTTCCAACCATATTTCGGACATCGTTACGTGTAGCCCGGTAAGGACTCACCACTGCACAAATAACGATGCCCCCATGACGAACAATCTCCGAAGCGACAAATCCGATACGGCGTATGTTGGTATCCCGGTCTTCCTTGCTGAAACCCAAACCTTTGGAAAGATGGGTTCGCACCACATCGCCGTCCAGCACAGTCACCTGGCGTCCGTGCTCTTGCAACAAAACCGTCAAAACCTCCGCAGTCGTGGATTTGCCGGCGGCGCTCAGGCCCGTAAACCAGACGCACACGCCTTGCAGGTGTTTTGGCGGGTAAGCTTCCGATAAAATATCAGCGACTTCTGGTCGTGTAAACCAAGCCGGCAGAGTTTTTCCATTATTCAAATATTTCTCCCGCACTTCTGTTCCTGAGATGGATGCGATTCGCACATTACCTGCAACTTGGGAGGCCTCCTCGTATCTATCCTCGTCCGGCAGGTAGACCAATTCCCGAAAGGGTAACATCCCTACCCCTAATTCTTTCTGGTATTGTTTCACCATATTCTGCGCATCGTACCGACCGTAGAAAGGCTTGCCGTTGGAATCCATTCCAGGGCTGGCATGGTCCCGGCCAACGATTAAATAGTTAGCTCCAAAATTGCGTCGGATCAGAGCATGCCAGAGCGCTTCCCGAGGACCAGCTAAACGCATGGCCAATGGCAAAAGCGATAAAAAAATTCGCTCAAAATCATAATATCTTTCAGCGAGTGTTCTATAGCTTCGCACTCTGGTGTAGTGATCAACATCGCCTGGTTTGGTCATGCCAACAACGGGATGCAAAAGCAACACCCCGTTCACTTCTTGTACCGCTCTTTTGGTAAGCACTTCATGAACGCGATGCAGAGGGTTACGTGTCTGAAACGCGACCACATTCTCAACACCGATGCTCTCCAATTTTGTTCGTGTTTGTGTGGGCGTCAAGCGCAGCTCCTGAAAATCGTAATGTCTGGGAAGGTGCAACACACGTAAGCGACCGGAAATGTTCAGCGGACCCCAGCGGTGCATCTCAGCCACCAACGGATGGCGTAAATCCTGAGTCCCGAATACATGCTGAGCCATCTGTTCCCTATCCCAGTCATAGATCTCTTCGATCGTCATGATGGCAAGCAGCTCATTTTTTGCATTCCGCAAGGCGACATCCTTATCCAAAGCGATCTCAGGGGAGTACTCTACAGGTAACGTAACCGGTATTGGAAACAGAGTTCCGTTCGCCAATCGCATTTCTTCTAAAACTCTTCGATAATCCGCTTCCCCCATAAAACCATCAACTGGAGAAAAAGCGCCTGTAGCCAACAGTTCTAAATCGCATACTGACCGTTCGGAAATTTGTATGGAAAAGAGCTGGTTTGCATACTCTTTGATTTCTTCAACCCGCGGACTCGGGATGACCAAGTCAACTAATTGACCTCCATAAGGGGTAATGAGCATTGAATTCACTTCGGTCAAACACTCCCTAACTGAACGGTCGAACGTATTCTTTTCACCTGATTGCGCTTGACCGTCACAGCAACGGATTGCCGGATCGCATCCACAGAAATCACCAATCGGTTTCTCCCGCGTTGCTCGAAAAAAAATCCTCTCAAGCCGCTCAAAGGACCCGCGACAACTTCCACTTCATCCCCGAAATTCAGATATTGATACGGCTCCGGGTCATAACCGTATTTCTGGATTCGCGTGATACTTTCTATCTGCTCTTGCGGAATGGGAGTAGGTTGGCCATTAAAACTAACCATTCTCACGACTCCCCGGGATTGCAATGAAGTGTATCGTTCTTTTAGATTAGCATGGACAAACACATACGACGGGAAAAGAGGTTGTTCGATCGTTTTTATGCGGTCACTCCAAAATCGAACGACAGTACGAAGGGGTAACAGAGATTCCAGCCCCTTTTGTCTTAATTCAAAATCAACCTTCTTTTCAAAACGCGGTCTGGTATAAAGAGCGAACCAATTTCGCTCATTCTTAGGGGGAAAGTCTCTCATCTTCAACACATCCATGAGTTGTAAAGCCATCCTTAGGCACAGCTCCGCCCCGTCAGTCACAGGGACCGTTTAGGGCGAACGTTGTCTTTAGCTCCACTCAGGAAGCCATCGTTCATAAAGGGTACTGAATGAACATTTTTCTATAGCAGTACCCTTGAACCTGATGAGGCATCAGCGACTCGTAACACCACAGGAAACCTCAAATTCAGGATTTTTATAAAAACCCCATTCAACCGTTCGTTTCAAACCATCTTGAAATTGAATCAACGGTGAATAATTCAAAGAATGTACTGTTTTCGAGAACTCACACGCAGTCACCACGCTGCACGAGCGGCTCCACCATATTTGTATCCACAAAACCGGCGCCAGCAGCCACTAAAATATCATTCTCTCATTGCCATTATTCAGAATCATAGTTTTCTGAAGCGGAATTCTGCAAATTTAATAATAGCTGAAGCTCAGGGGAGTAATCACCAAAAGTGGCTTTTGCAGCATTTCGCACCCGTTTTGTCAAATCCCATAGTTCACTCAGGCACATATTCCTTTCCTGAATAGCCTTCGCACGCTGTAATTTGAGCTGTTCAGCTTCGTCAACAAGTTTCTTAGCTTCATCAAGTTTTCTAAGAAATTTCTGCACGCTCAAGTTTGGCACAAATAGTTTCTTACCCACCTCATTCCAGCCAATCATGACGGCTTCGGCTTGATTTAACGCATCTCGGGGAAAACTGGAGATTTTCGTTTTTCTAGAAGCGGATCCTTTAAGCATATCGTTCTGTCGGCTAGATTATTAAATAAGTTTTTATTATGTACACTCTAATGAATTTTAAGTGTATCGATTATTGACTAAAATAAATAAATTGTGCAGATCATATTTTACTTTTCAACCGCCAATAAAATTTCTCTGCTAAAATATTTAATATCATAATTTTGCATCTAATCTATTGAAAATTCTAACTCTAAGATATCAACGTTATCCATTCTTATACATTCAATGAGTTTATCTGCAGAAATTATTCGTAGATCAGACCTGCGTTATTTATATTTTTGAGCTTGAAAAATACAATAACAACAATAAAAAACAAGCGTTGTGATGTTATTTTAACAGACACGACATTATTTTATCGGAAATTAAGTTTTAGGTAAAAACAGCTTGTTGTGAGAGAAAAAAGGGTGGTGGGGATAGAAAACTTAGGGGGAAATTCTTTAGATCAACAATCCTCGGTAAGAGCTAGAATATCATCAATGTCAATAACTTTACAGTTCGGTACGTCCCTCCCTTCTAAACGGATATTCCGGCTCGCGAGTGTTTTAAAATGTTTAATATCTTCATCGTCGACGTAGATAAAAGGCGCGATACATCGTTTTTGAGGCCGATAATGCATTCCCCCAATAATAACTCTATCAAGGGTCACTCCTTGTTGCATCAATTTCACTATCGTTTTCGGAGACTCGACGACTAAAAAGATACGTTCATTTTTCGCTACCTCGCTATTAATCAATTCAACCGTTTCTTTAATGGAGCAGACACTTGTTTTATATTCAGAGGCGGCATCTTTGTAAAGTTCAGACTCCCATTCACTTTGAGCAATTTCATCATCACATAAAATAAGATGATCGGGCGTTACGAGTGGACACCACCCTGCCACAACCTGGCCGTGAATCAAGCGGTCGTCTATCCGTACCATGACAAGCGCCATAACTTTTATCTTCGCTTGAAATCTACGATGCCCCGCACAGCATCATTCATGAGAATATTTGTTAATTCTTCAAAAGAATACTGATTTTGTTTCGTCACGAAAGACAATACCATGGAAAGGTTCAATCCGGAAATCAATTTAACATTTTTATATTCCATAACGATTTTTGCTGCTGCATTCCAGCAGCTACCGCCCCGTAAACTCACTAAAATAAAAAGGCCTTCGTTCAAATTTTCGGATTCAAGAAGAGAGATGATTTCTTTGTAGAGACTCTCCGGGGTCATGTCATGGCAATTAATCGAATAAAGATTATTACATTCACCGACGATCTGTTTCGAAGCTTCCAAAGAAGCTTCAGCGAGAAAACCGTGACTCAAAATTAGGCATCCAAACATTTCTTTATTCGAAATCCCGATCCAAATAATCCTTTAAATACTGGTCTGACTTCTGGTTTAACTGTATTTTATGGATGAGCCGTTCATTAAATTCTTTAGCAGGATAATGACCGTAAATCTTCAACAATTGGTGCATAGCAACCACTTCGGCGATTACGGTGATATTTTTCCCAGGGAAAATCGGTAACCTCACCAACGGCAGCTCAACATCCAAGATATTGATGGTCTTTTCATCGATGCCCAGACGCTCATATTCTTCGTCGTCACTCCACTCTTCTAATTGAACTTCAACTTCGAGACGTTTTTGCAGCCGTATAGAACGAATGCCGAAAATACTTTGAACATCGACGATACCTAGACCGCGGATCTCCATATGATACTGCAACATTTCATTTGCGAACCCGATGAGTATCCCCTCTGCTTTTCTTGATATATTCACAACATCATCCGCAACCAATCGATGGCCCCGCTCAACAAGATCCAAGGCGATTTCACTTTTGCCGATTCCGCTGCGACCGGTAAAAAGCATCCCGATACCATAAACATCTACCATCGAGCCATGAACGGCAATACTGGGAGCAAAACGTTCGTCCATATAATTGCTCAATAGGTGCATTAAACGCGTTGTTCTAAAAGGTGTTCGAAAAAGGCTTACTGATTTTTCGTCCGCCTTCTTGAAGAGTTCTGGCAGTGGTTCGTTACTTTCGGTAATGATAATACAAGGAATTTCAAAAGAGAGGAGAGTTGACACGGCTTTTTTTCGATCCTCAGAAGACAGCTTGTTTAAATATGCTGTTTCGGTATTTCCAATTATTTGGACTCTTCTGTAAGTAAAAACATCGACAAAACCGGTTAAAGCCAAACCAGGCCGATGCAAATCGGATTCATCGATCACGCGTTTAAAGCTTGCCTCTCCGTTTAGCAGCTCTAATTTAAGCTTTTCTTTAAGATCTTTGAAAAGCTGTTCGACCGTAATACTAAAATTGGTTGTCGCCATGATCGGTTATGTTTCGATTATCGAGGGTTTATCAAACGAATGATCTCGCAGCTTCTCTTTATATTTCTTGACTTGACGTTCTAATTTATCCACGGCGAGATCGATACTTTTAAAGATATCTTCCGACTTTTCCAAGGCAACAAGTTTCTGATTGTAAACAGTAATCGTAATTTCAGCTAATTGAGTCTGTTTTTCATAATCAAGAATGATATGGCAGTCAATAATACCATCGTAATACCGTTTGAGTCTCCGGACTTTTTTTTCAGCATACTCTTTTAAATGCTTTGGTGCTTTAAAGTGACGAGCAGTAATATTGATTCGCATAAAACGCCTCCTTTCGTTAAT
>JBHHWX010000377.1:0-6185 GCA_046756745.1 bacterium
GCAGTATTTTATCTTACACTAATGAAAGTAGGCCAAACATCCAAAGGAACCATTGTTGCAGGTGCCTTACAACATTCAATTCAAACATTTAGCAGAGAAAAGCTGTTCGTTACCAAAGATGAAGAATTCATAGGTAAAACCAGTTCGAGGTCCATTGAATTGAATATCGATATCTTACTCGCGGAATTTGATGGTAAGCACACTGACGGCTTAAAAGATGTTTACCAAAAGCAGGAGCCCACGGATGCGCTCATGAGAAAACTTATCGACTACGCACGTACCCCAGATCCCCAGATGCAAAGTGGCGCGACCTGGCTCATCAAAAAATATGTCGAGAATGGTTTCTTGCCAAACGAGAAGAATGTACACCGGCTGCTCGACTCTCTCGAAATCCTCGATTGTTGGGAGGCCAAGCTTCATCTTTGTCAAATACTCCCGTATTTTACGATTGCAGGTCGCAAGAAAAAGCAGGTCGAGAAATTCTTGCGGAGCTGCCTTGCTGAAGACAATAAGTTCGTAAGGGCGTGGGCCTATAACGGTTTCTATGAGCTGGCCGTGCAACACCGGGAATATATGGATGAAGCCGTTCGGATGCTCAATAGCGCAATGAATGACGAAGCGGCATCGGTTAGAGCGAGAATCAGAAATATCCTTGCAAAAAGGTGACACAAATTGATCTATTGTTTTATTGTTGGCCCTGATGAACCATTCAACAATAGAACAACGAATTTTACGGCGCCAGTTGGGTGTTCACGCTTTAGCGTGCTTGATAGTCGGCATAAGCCGACTTGGACTAAGAGCCTGAAAATTTATTTTCATGCGTTTCGGCCTCGCGCCTTGGATAAGCCTCCCCACAGGTCTCCTTTTGTGGGTAACGATAAGGCAGATAATGGGAGTGTTGTTGTTTAGTGGGTGCTTGACCGAAAAACGGCCTCTCTTGTCCGAAGTCCAGCGGCCAAGCGACGATGTTCAGGCGCTGCCGTTTTTCCCCGCCTCGTAAACTTCCAGGGTGACTTGAGTGAGACCATTCCTGGCGGCGTATTTTTCGACTCGCTTGATGATGCGTTTCCGCACGAACTCAATCGGAATGCGTTCAAGGCGAGTCCGGGCTGCCTGCGACCAGGGAAGGTTTGTTTTGACTTCAAAGTCAGCTTCAGACGCGTTATGCTCTTCAGTGACGAAATTGGGGAGGAAGGGCATGGCTGCAGTTGAGGCCTCGGCAGAACCCACTCGCTTAAGCGCTGCTTCGACAACTTCTTTGGTGATGACTTTTTCTTTACGCTTTTTAGCCTCTTCTTCGATGACGGATTCAGCCATTTTCATGACAAAATCCGGCGCCCGCTCGATGCGCTGGAGCGCTTCTTCGGTCCACGGCAAACCTCGTTCCGGAATCATGTTGATATACTTTTTGAATTTGGCGATGATCTCATCTTTTTTCTCGGTGCGAGCCGCAAGATAGGTTTCGATGTCGCCGATCACCTCCACCTTGTGGGCGTTCTTTTTCATTTTCTGCTTGGCGACGTCAAACGCGTCCAGCGTAAGATCTTCAAATCCAAACGCCTTGATCACCTTGGCCACCCGCAGCATGGATTCGTTGCGAATCTCGGTGAGGAATTCCGATGTGATGACACTGCGTTCCCGTTCACGCGCGCGCTTTTCCGTTAGTTTCAAAATGCCGGTGCGCACGAACGCGGGCGCATTTTCCACTCGCTCCCTCGCTTCCTCCTCCCAAATGGTGGGTTCTGTGAAATCTGAAGTTGACATAAACAGAATGATACAGATTAGATAGATTCAAAATCCGAATTCGATTTAATCGAATCGCGACGACTCCATCACATTCGAAGCTCTTTTTCCTTAAGATGTTGTTGGATAACATCAATCAATGTCCGTTGTAAGGTCGTGAATCGCTGGCTAATGATAGTCGAGACATTTTTCATGAGAACGTAGCCCAAATGGCTGTTTTCTTGACACAGTCTTTTGATATCATTTGCACTGACTTTCAATACCTCAGAATCTTGTACAGCTACAGCCGAAAGGGAAGGAATCTGGGGCGGGGTGAGCGCAGACCACCCAAAAGTCTCACCTTTGAATTTTCTATCGAGTGTAATCTCTCTGGAAGTATTCAAACAGTTTACTTCGAAGCGAAGCTCAATTTCACCTTCACTGAGCAGACATAAATATTCAAACGGATTTCCAGCCTCAAATATGCGTTGGCCAAGTTTGAATGTGGCCTTACGGCAAAGACCGGCAATGGGTTCCAGCTCTTGTCTGGAACATTCTTCGAAAATGCTGATACCTTTTAGCACATTAATCATGTTTCTCTCTCCCTATGATTCAGCACATTTACATCAAAAATCACTGGCACACCAATCCGGCTATTTAGTATCTGAACGAAAACAGCCCTTTCTTGTCATTCCCGCATGTTTTTAACGGGAATCTCCTGCATCCTTCGCACCATCGAACCTCCTTTCGCTGTCATGGCTTCGCGAGCCTGCTGCATAACTTCAACCGTGATAGAGGGCACCCGATGCTCGCGGGCGAAATGCTCAACCCCTTTCACCACCATACCGCGCGCAAACGTGGGGACAGCGTTTAAACGCGCTCTGGCTGCGTCGGCCCAGGGCATGCAGAAACCCACCTCCGTCCCTAAGGTCTCCTCTTGGGTCAAAACAATTTCCTCAAAGCCGAATTTACCTGGTTCGTAAATGCAGGAAGGGTCTTCGGCCAAGCAGTTTTGCGTCTCGGCATAAGCGCGCGCGCGGCAGCCGCTGCACAACGATTTGAATTCGCAGACGCCGCAGCGCCCTTCCAATAAGGAACGATCCCGAAGCTCCTTTAATAAAGGGGCGTCACGCCAAATCTTCGCAAACGGCGTTTCCCGAACATTGCCCACGGCCAGCGGCAGGTACGGACAGGGGGTGACCTCTCCCTCCGGGTTGATCTGGCAATAATGGCTTGCCGCCGGACAGCCGCCCAGGTAGCTTTTCAGAAACGGTGAATTTGGGTTAGCTTCGTAGATAATGCGTTTGTACTGTGGCGTGCATTTCGCGCTGATGAGCATCTTGCCGGCATATTCTTTTTGTATTTCGTATAGCTGGCGCAGCGTGCGCTCGTATAACGCCGAAGAAACGTCGGTCACCCCCTGGCCACGCCCGGTACAGACGAGAAAATACAAGTTGAAAAACTTGGCGCCCAGTTTGTAGGCACGGTCCACCATGTGCGGGATTTCATCGACATTCCAACTCATGACCGAAGTCTGAATGACGAATTCCAGCCCGGCCTTGCGGAGATTTTCTGTGCAGTTGATCGCACCGAGCCACGACCCGGACACTCCTGTGAATCGATCGTGCATCACCGCGCCGCTGGAGTGCAGGCTCATGCTGACGCCTTTGATTCCGGCGTCGGTCATTCGTTCTGCATTTTGCTGATTCACCGTCGTGCCGTTTGTCGCAACCACCACAAAGAAGTTGCGGTTGGCTGCATAGAGGGCGATGTCAAAAATGTCAAGCCGCAAAAGGGGTTCTCCGCCAGTAAGAATAAGCAAAGCATTCGGGTTGACTTCGGCGATTTGCTCGATGATATCGAAACAATCGCGCGTGGTCAGCTCATCGACTTTACGGCCAGTGCGGAAATCGGCATCGAGATAGCAGTGCTCGCATTGCAGATTGCAGCGTCTGGTGAGATTCCAGGAGATAGTGTGGGTGCGAAAGTTCATGATTCTTCAAGAAAATCCCAAATCCCAATCAGCAAATCCTAATCTCCCATTTTTTGGGATTTGGGATTTGTTAAGTTGGAATTTTTTACATTCCACGCTCCGCCCGCGCAGCCGTCATCACATCCTCTGTGATCAGCTCATAGCCGTGCTCACTGGCAAATTGCTCCACGCCCATTCGAGCCATCTCGCGGACAAACGTTGGAACCCGCTGCAAGCGTTCTTTCGCTTCCGGGGTCCATTGTACCGTAGAAAATGAATTGTCCGGGATTACCGGGCACGATGGTGAGGCGGCTTCTTTTTTCTGAGGTCCAATTTTCACATTGAGCGACTGCACGAGCTGGGTTTCATGGGGATTGGTGAGCATACCCACCTCCCAGCCACAACCCGGGCACTGAAATAACACCGTCACCGAGCCTTCATCAGGACCTCGGGTTCCTTTGATTTTCATCTGTTCATCACAGCTCACACAGAGAAACTTCATATCATGGCCTCCTTACAGACATTGGGTTATGGTCTCGGCGATCTTTTTGACGGCCAGCCCGGCCGGCGAATCGCCATATTCCACTAAATAAGGCGCGCCGGCATCTGCGCACTCAGCCCATCTTGGGTCGAAGGGAATGCCACCCATAAAACGGATGCCAAGGGATGCAGCCAACTGTTCAGACTGACCGGCAGGGAACAGCGGCTTGGTTGCGCCACAGTCCTGGCACAGGTAGCCGCACATATTCTCAACCAGTCCGATGACCGGCGTGAGCAGGTGTTTTTGCGCAATGGTTATGGATTTTCCAACCGACAGTTGCGCTGCCTGCGCCGGAATCGTCACAACCAGGGCGCCGTCCAAACTCGATAGCGCCCCCTCAATGCTGGGGAGACGCTGCGGTCCGGGCGGCAGATCAAAAATCAGAAAATCCAGCTCACCCCATTCGGTTTCGGAAACCAAATCGCGCAGCGTATTTGCCTCCATAAATCCTTGATAGGAAAAGGCATTCTGCTGCGGTAAAATCGAATTCCAGGTCAACGGTGTGTCATCATGCATCAGGAAAAAATCCATGGACATCACTTTGACGCCGAGGGTGGACTCGGCGGGAGATAGGGTTTCTTTGCCATTTGTGACGTCGTGGTTGCGAACCCCGGTCATTTTTGCGATACACGGCCCGTTGAGATCAGCGTCGAGAATGCCAACGCGCAGACCTTGCATGGCCAATGCCGAGGCCAGATTCACTGTGACCGAGCTCTTGCCCACGCCGCCTTTTCCTGACATCACCGCAATTTTGTGACGCACCGTTGCGAGTTGGTCGGCAACCTGATGGGCTTGGGCTTCAACTTGTGAAATTATGTTTGACCCCCCATCTTCTTTCAGGTCTTTGTACGTTTTCATTTTTTTATGATACCTAAATTATTTGATTTAGTTTATTTTCAGAGTTCGGTCTTACATCCTTTGTCAGAAAAACTCTAATTCAGCGCGTCCATCTCAATCCTGTCCATCAGCCCCGTCAAGGTACCAAGAGGCCAATGCTCTGTTGGGATTCATGTTCTTTTCACACGCATCAAGCCACTCGTTTAATTCGGTTGTGATCAGAGGTTTATGGAACACGTCACACCCAAGCTTTTGTGCCAGCCACAACTGAGATACTGACCAATTGCCGGACATAATGGCCACGCTCTGCGCCTTGCAGCCAATCCTTTTTTGATTCTCGATGAATTCCAGTCCGGTGAATCCCAACATGTCGATATCGGTCATGACAATGTCTGTGCACGCATTCCCACCTTGACACCGGCATGTTTGACAAGGAGTTGGGTAAGAAAAAGTCATGATTTCGTATCCACGCTTTTCAAGGAACTTGGTGAGCATAGTCCTGATGCTATCCTCATCATCAAAGACAGCTTCAAGGTATTTCTTGAACGCAAATCTGAGAGAGTCATCGTTATCAAAGACGAAAACTCTTGTTGCCATGTGAACGGTCCCTTCTGTTAATCTTACCTGCCCAAACCTCTGGCAGGAGGGTCATCGCAGCTTCGGACCTTTTTTGTCCCGGCCAAACTGCGGAATAGCCGCGGCCATCATTTTACGGCCCTGTGCAATGCCTTGCTCTGCAAGCTCGAACGTGATTTTGTCGAGTTTCTGCTGGCGGGCAAATTTTTCAATGTGGTCCCGGGCGGTGTCGCGCATGAACCCCTCGGGAACACGCAACAAACGTTGCCTCGCTGCTTTCGTCCATAAAAAATCGCCGTCACTTACCAAGTCCACAACCGGCGTTTCCGGATCTGCTTTTTTATTTTGCAGTGTTTTGTTTTCGGACTCGCCGACATCACCTGGCGGATCGTCGGCCATCTCCAGCACCAATTCCCGAGTGATTTTCGTCAATTTTCGCACCCTGGCCACTTTTTCAATGCGCGTTCTGGCGCGACGCCGCAGATGCCCGGATGGAACGGTTTGCAAAGCTTTTTTCGCCTCCCCAGTCCAAAACTG
>JBHHWX010000378.1:0-6109 GCA_046756745.1 bacterium
TCTTCCTGTTCAAAGGAGTGCAAAATCATCCAGGGCATGCCCCAAAGGTTGAGGAAACGATCTCTCCCTTTTCCGTTGCGGATCGCATCGGCTACCTCCTCTACAGTCCAATTTCCCAGACCCGTCTCAGGGTCAGACGTCAAGTTTCTGCTGACGAAGGTGCCTTGTGGGTAGGCATGGATGCCCATGCCCCCGGCCAGATAATAGTCATCGCCGCTATAGATCATAGAGGTATTCACCTGAGTATGGCACAACCCGCACATTTCGGCATGAACTAAGTACTCGCCGCGTTTTTTGAGATCTTTCTGGTGTCCTTGACCGTCCAGCACCCCTCCGGGTTCCCAAGGTGGGGTGCGGGCCAGCGAGAGGACGTAGTTCACGACGTGCCATCGCTCCTCGGGAGACATGGCCAACTCATAGGAGGGCATAGGACCTGGCGCCATGCCTGTGGTGAGACGCAGCCAGATTTGATCCGGTTTGCTGCCGCCGTGAAACGTCCACGGAGCAGTCAGATCAAGGGTTCTCGCCGGATACCCTTTGTTGTTCTTGTAGGTCATTTTCTCGCCTTCGCGCCCGTCTTTGCCATGACAGACATCACAACCATTTTTCAGGTAAAGTTCCATGCCACGCGCGATGCTGGCCTTGTCAGGCGTTGTACGGAGCGGCACAGTGATGGGCTGCGGCGCAGGGTGATCAAAACGGTTGGAGAAGCTTTTGATGTAATCCACAACGGCGATGATTTCTTCATCGCTGAGAATGTCGTGCCAATAAGGCATGCCGCTGGCCTGGAGGCCGTTCTTAACCACGTGAATCAGGTCAGCGTCAGTGGGTGTCTCGCCGTCCGGGGTGGATGTGTATTTATATACCCCCTCGGTGAAGTCCCGTGGGCGGGGGATCATCGAGGGGGCGGCAGGGCCATTGCCACGCCCTTTAGGTCCATGGCAGATCCCGCAACGCTCAAAGTAGACTCGCTCTCCAAGAGGTGCGTCCGAAGGAAGTTCCACACCTGGGGGCCAAGTCAGGGACTCGTAAGGAGCTTGCTGCCAAGGTTCGGCTGGGTTAGGATAACCGAGGCGAGCATAGAAGGAGCGTCCCAGGTCGAGAATCAGCAGAGCACCAAGGACGACTAACACCACCCTACGCCGGAATGTAAGCAACCAGTTTAGCGAGTCTCGCATGCCATCCTCCTTTTTGTGTTTTGAGAATCATTTTCGTGAGAGCTCCAATTAATGATACACAAAATGTCACTTTTCATGATAAGCTCATCTGTCCAAAAGCGTACTAACTCTTTTTACCTTGCAGCCTCTTTTGAACCGCTTTGCTCGTAAGTTCCCGGATCGCGTCTGAAGCGATCCATTTAGCACTTTTTGAATCCATTTCTTGAATCTCTTTGGCAGTTGCAATGGCTTTCTCGTTCAAGGCGAGGTTGCGTTTTCCAATTTGCCGGACTGCCCAATTAACAGCTTTCTTGACATAATTTCGGTTGTCTGTGGATTCCATTTTTATGATTGGAAAGAATTGCTCAAACTGCGCATCTTCAGCTTTCTTGTCACTGACGGCCAAACGCGCCATGAGTACAAATCCCGCTCTCTTGACAAATTCCTCCTCTCTGGAACTCCATTCAACCGCTTTGTGATAAGCGAATTCAGTTCTTTCAAAGAGATTCATACAGCATTGGTCGCAAATTTCCCAATAATCAAATTCTTTGACCCAGGTTTCCATTTGGTTTTCAGTCACCAGTTTTGGCTCATCGATCATACTCGCGAGTATTCGAGTCTCACGCATATTGGATGACCAGAGTTTTTTGGCAAGCGCATGATTCTTTCCGGTTTTTTTGGCAATCTTCCGCAGATTGGGCATGGACACACCATAACTGTTTTTTGGGTTGATCCCAAACCGCGTCATGCCCTCAACGGCCTCGGGGCTTGATAAAGATTTTAGCTCTTTGAGAATATCTTCATATTGCACTTTTCGCTCCTTTCAAAACCTGCGAACTTCTGCGTTGAGATCCAGTTTCGGTAAGTATTCCCGGTTTCTTTCGTTATTTCCCATTGGTTGACGATCGCTCTGTTGCAAGCTCTTTCAGCCATTTGGCGATCTCTCCAGCCAGGCTCTGACCAACTCCTGGCAGTTTTCTCAGTCCCGTCTCGCCCAGCGCATCGTGTAGGTCCGTAACGCTTTCGGGCCACTCATCCACGCTCCAGGCTGCCTTGCGGTAAGCCTGGATGCGATACTCATTCGCCCCCTGCAATTCCAGATCATAGGTTTTCAGGAACAGTCGCTCGGCGATGCGCTTATTGACGGCCAGCGGCCCAGGCGCGACGTAGCGCGGCATGCGATCCAGCAGGCCATGTCGGATGCACAGCTCGCGGATCAGCAGCCCCAACCGCGCATTGACAGCCCGCGGCAGGCTGTAATTCGGTTTGCCTCCCACCTGCCAATTGTACAGGTCCCGCCAGCGAACCTCAAGCGCTGGATGCAAGCGCCGGCCCGCCTCCAATGTCAGCGCTGCCTGGACGCCAGCCATGGTCAGCCCGCTACCCAGCACAAACGTTCCTCCATGATCCTTGGTGGCGCGTACCGCCTCTTCCAGATGTTCTTCACTATCTCCCACGAAAGGGATGATGGGCATGAGTGCGGCGCCAACCAAAATGCCGGCGTTTGCCAACTTTGCCATGGCCTGCAAGCGGCGCATGACGCCGGGGCTTTGCGGCTCAAAGGCCCGCTTCAGGTCCGAATCCACGTTGCTTATGCTGAAGACGACCCCCACCCAGGCCCGCCGGTTGATCTCGACAAGCAAGTCCAGGTCGCGGGTGAGCAACGGCGAACGTTCGACAATAAACAACGGGAACCTCAAATCGCGCACCACCTCCAGCATGCCGCGTGAAAGCCGATAGCGTCCCTCGGCCGGCTGCTGCCAATCCCCGCAGGCGATGACGTCCGGCTGCAGGCGCGCAAGTTCCTTCCGAAGCAGCTCCGCGGCGTTGATTTTGACCTGGATCACGGTATCGAAGCTCTCCGGGTCACGCCACCCCAGGAAGCTGCCGCCGCGCGCATAGCAGAACTGGCAGCCGCTGCGGCAGCCAATATATGGATGCGCGGAATACCTGTCCCAGAACCAGCCCCCATCCACGTGTTTGTGGATATTGACAATCTTGCGCGCGCGAACCTCCTGGAATTCCAGTTTCATAAAGACGAGCCTCCGGCGACGTGGGCACGTTGCTCGTCCGAGAGATGAGAGTTGCGGACGGCGCTGTAGTGGCGTAGGGTTGTATCCATGATTCTTCTTGTCAGATGACAAAGAGTTTATTCATTACATCAACCTTGATGCTACCGGCGCCAGATAAAGAATAAACAGCACAACAAACAGCAATATCAGCGAATAGTGCATAATTAACTGACTTTGTTTCATATTCATTTTGGATGGGCTAAAATAGATGACTTGCCACACGGTGCGCCATAACCAAAATAAAGAATAAGCAGCCACAATCACTCCGGCTAACCCTTCGCCTCGAGATAGTTCCTCAGCGTGCGAAAACGACATGAAAGCAAAAATCAGGAAGAACAGAATCAATGCAATATTGAGTGTGTAAAATATCTTGCTGTTCACAAGTGACATTTTTTCGAACTCTGCTTGCCAGTTAAATCTTTTGTAAAAGCGGCAGTGGAAAACAGCCAAAGCCAATGACAGGATTCCTCCGAACACAATTCCGAGTTTGATGAGATTCATTTGATTATTCTCCTTCCTTTTTTATTCTTCGCGTTGTTGTGGTAGAAACTGTTTTACCCCGATTTTTTGCATCGGTCAGGCATTCGACTGAAACAAGTGCAAAAAATGGAACACGGATAAATCAGATCTGTGACAATCAGTTCTATCCGCGTTCCATTCATTTACGGTTATTAAATCCAGCGTCTTCTGCGGGGCTTCATCGCGTTAGGCTCGCGCAGAAAATGGGCCGACTCATAAAAATATAAACGTGATGCAGCGCCGCCAGAAATAACCCCTATCGAAACATCATCCAGAAAGATATGAACAGAATCTTCACCGGAGTTCGCAGTTACTCCCACTTGAAGCCTTTCATAGTAAACCGGCTCCTGCAATTGAAAATCGATGCCATTTTCTTCTGCTATTCGCGCGAATATGTCGGCATTCGGCATGTTGATGCCGCTTGCTGCCAGGATTTGTTGTCCGTCAAGGTACAATTCAGTCTTCCCATCTTCGTTTGGGGACAAATCCAAAATCCATTTCAGCTCCACCCAGCGGTTGCGGGGAAAATGGAAGGAGCTCTGCCGCAAGCTCTCTCCGCGCAGGCCGATCTTGCCTCGCTCGACAACCAGATAATCGTCGCCGCCGCTGAACATCAAACGCATGCCAGGGGCAGGGTTATCCGGAACAGAGGGGTCCCAGCAATCAATGCACTCCAGGTCGATGAGAAACACACTCTGCAGATTCTGTAGGCCTTCAATATAGAACCATGCAGAAATTGTGACACGATCACCTGCGTACAGTCTGAAACCGTACTTTTCGAGATCTGCTTTAGATACGATCGAATCAGAAGGATGACAAACAATTTCTAAAGCATAGCAGCCAGAATGAACTTTTGTGCTCGATAAAACCACCTGGTTTTCAGGGCCGGCAAAAGGATTAACAAGCTGCAGGTTGCTCCATCTGCTTCCGTCTTCAACAAAAAGAGATGAAAATACTCCATCAGATGTTTCAAATCCGTCCTGAAACAGCAAAATTTCTGTGGCCGGTGTATTAATTTGGGCGCTCTCTTTGCAGCCTGCGCATAAATGCAACGCGAGGGCCAGGGCTAAAATCAATGATTTCATATAAATTGAACCCTTTTACCACCAAAGCATTATAGTCATGCCATCTGTTGCATGAGTATCGCCTGAGCTTCTTCCACAGGAATGAGCAGAGCGCCTGTCACAATTAACGCTATCATGCTCCAACCAAGCGATGCAGGCAGCGCTCGATTGTCGTTCATTTCGGCCCAATCTAATAATAGGCCCAGGATGAACAGCAAGAATCCGAACAACAAAAACCAGATAATCACCCACCGCCCGGTGTCTTCCCTAAGGCTGTTTACAAAGCCGTCGGCGAATATCCCGTCCAGGCTGTCGGCCATGGGTACGACGCCAAAGCCGAAAACTCCAAAAATCGTGTGCATGCTCGCCACTACAATCAACCAACGGCCAATCCATCGTTTCATAACGGTTGCCTTTCAAAAATAGATTTAGCTGGAATTCTGGTATGTACAAAATGAGAGCGATAAATGCAAGCGGTTTACCACCTATTGAACAAAGCAGGGCAAGAGAGGCAAAAACCGGGCTGAGATAGACGAAAGGAATGCTACTGCTTTTGGTCTATCCCTGAAAACTGGAGGACCCTTTGGATATCCTTCTGATAAAGCTTTTCAGGAAAATTTGGCTCTTCATTCTATCCCCCTTTTTCACAAAACTTTTGACACGACCGATTGTTCAAAACTCAATACTAAACCCGCCGGCCGGTAGAATGGATATCGTATAATAGGGCTGAGCTTTCACGTTGTTCGGATATTGGCTGCCATATCGATAAGTATGCCCCAGCATATTTTTTCGGTTATAGACATTCCATATTTCAAAGAATGATTTTCCGCTTATTTTCTTACCTATTGTAAATTTCCATTCCAGTCTTAAGTTAAGATTATGGAAAGATGCATAGCGTTCAGAGTTGGTTTCTCCCCTTACTGGCTTCCATCCTGTCTGCTCTTGCACGGCAGTGACGATCGGCGTATAGGGGCGTCCGCTGGCATACCGAAAAGTCAAAGCAAATGTCGCCGGCTTATACCATTTGCGTTCTTCGGGCTCAGGAAAATTGTAGGACAGAGTGCCCGGCTTGGGAGAGTTGATAGGTAATCGTCGTTGTGGGATTAAATGGATTGGGATAGTTTTGCCTCAGCTCGAAATTGTCCGGCAGGGTGTCAACGTGCTCCTCAACCCCCGTAGTTTGGAGAAAATCAAATACAACATTAAATAGCAGCGCGATAGCAGGGAGATATGGACCGGTCATATCGGTAGTAAACAACGTTGCGATGCTCACATCATACTCAGGCGAATATAGCAC
>JBHHWX010000379.1:0-6093 GCA_046756745.1 bacterium
TTTTTTCAGATAGGGAAATACAGTATTCAAGGCTCTATATTTCGGGCTGACCAGATTCACACGTTTCATTTTATACTTATTTTAAGAAGCATGCAAAAAGCTTCACGATTCTGAATGAGTTGTTAAGGATTGTGTTATTTTTTACAGCGCTTATGAGAATGGTCAGGTGTTTTTTACGTAAAGGATAGGGAGGAAACATGCACGAATCCACAAAGGTGAAGACCAGAAAACAAGACGGAATCGCCATTATGGATTTAAGCGGAGAGGTGACGAGTTTCTCCGAACAAGTCCTGCAGGAAACGTACGTTAAATTTACAGAAGAAGGCTTTTCAAAAATCGGGTTGAATTTTGAAAATGTTTCCTATATCAACAGTGCGGGTATGGCTATCATCATCAGTATTTTGACTCAGAGCCGAAATAAGGGACAGGCATTACGCGCCTGGGGACTCACGCAACATTTTCAAAAGATTTTTGATATGGTCGGAATAACAAAATATATGGAACACTTTGAAAGCGAGGGGAAAGCGCTCAAAGATTTTTAACTTTTAAAATTCATCAACCACGAAGCTGTTCTGTTAGCTGGTGGCCATTGTTCCCAGCGCGGAGAAGCCCCAGTCAAGACCAAGTATAAGTACCTGAACCTCGGAAACTTCATCTGAAATCTGATCAAACTTTTGCACAAAAATGCAAAAGTTCACCAATAATAACATAAAATAATTGCACATAAAGAGAGCGGGTGAGAATGAAATTACTTCTTTTTGACGTTGATCTGACCCTGGTCAATTCCGGAGGCGCCGGGCGAACCGCCATGACGCTGGCTTTTGAACAAGTTTTTGGAAAGAAAGACGGGCTGAGTCATGTGAGCTTCGCTGGCCGAACCGATCGAGCGATTTTCAGAGACGGGTTACAGGAACATGGAATTGCCTGGACGGAAAAGCGCCAGGATCAGTTTAAACAGACATACATCAATCTTTTACAAGTTGAAATAAAAAAACCGAACCCGAAACAGCACATCGAACCTGGGATTTGTGAGTTGTTAGAGGCCTTAACAAAACAACCGGATGTGATCCTCGGACTGCTTACCGGGAATTGGCAGTCCGGCGCCAAGATCAAGTTAGAACATTTTGGCTTGTTAGATTATTTCAAGTTGGGAGCCTTTGCTGATGACTCGGAGGTTCGAAACGACTTGCCTCATTTTGCGGTTCAGCGGTATGAGCGGCATACAGGAGGAAAGATAACACCGGAGTGTGTTTATATCATCGGGGATACCCCCCGAGATGTGGCGTGCGCACGCTCTTATGGAGCTCAGGCCGTTGCTGTTGCTACCGGGTTCTATTCTTTTGAAGAATTAGAAGCGTCCGCGCCGGACATCCTCTTTCGTGATTTATCCCACACCACGGATTTTTTAAAAATGCTCAACGGAAAGATATAAGAGATGGAATACCGTACATTAGGCTCCACCGGCCTCGAGGTCTCTGCTATCGGACTCGGCACCTGGGTGATGGGCGGCCGTTGGTGGGGAAAAGCAAATGATGACGATTCACTTGCGACCATACGAAAAGCTTTGGATTTGGGCATCAATTTCTTCGATACCGCCGATGTTTACGGACTTGGAATTTCCGAAGAAATTTTGGCCAAGGGTTTACAGAATAAACGAAAAGATGTCTTCATCGCGACGAAAGTCGGGCTGCGCTGGAACAATAAAGGAAAAATAACCAACGACTTGAGCCGCGCCTATATTTTAAAAGCTGTTGACGCCAGCTTGCAGCGCCTGCAGACCGACTACATCGATCTCTATCAAGCTCACTGGCCGGATCCGGCTACTCCCGTAACAGAAACAGTCAGTGCATTGCAGGAATGTGTGGCAGCCGGAAAGGTTCGCTATCTTGGCGCTTCGAATTTGTCTCCGGAGCAGCTTCAGGAGTATCGAACCCATGGCGCCATTGAAACCCTGCAGCCGCCCTTAAACCTTTTTGAGCGGCATGCTGAAGTGCAGCTTCTTCCCATTTGTTTCAAAGAAAATGTCGGGGTTTTGTCGTACGGAAGTTTATGCCGGGGCTTATTGACAGGTAAATTTAAGCCGGGTCATGTTTTTCACGAACCTGTTCGTAAAAGTGATTCCCTCTTTCAAGGCCAGACCTTCAAAAAGAACCTCGCGATTGTCGAGCAGCTTCAGGAAATTGCCTCCGAGTGCGGAAAAAAGGTCGGACAGCTCGCCATCGCCTGGGTATTGGCTCATTCGGCGATTACGATCGCATTGTGTGGAGCCCGGGTTCCGGCTCAGATCGAAGAGAATGCCGGGGCTGCGGATTGGTCTTTAAGTGAAGATGTTTTAAAACGTATCGAGACGATTTTGGCTGTCACGTCTTGTTAGTTTCTGTTGCAAAATGCTAAATACATAAGCTCGCCCTTGTACTGTCGTTCCGGCGATCTTTCGTGCCGGAATCTCCCTGTTTAGGCTGACTGTTCCCGCTTAAAGCATGCGTGAAAGACAGTAAAAACGAAGTATTTTTTACATTTTGCAACATAGGTTATTCCCTCAGATTCCCCGGTTTTGGTTGTTTACGCCTTTTTGCCGACACCCCTAACAGTCGCGTCTGGCTGTTTTCTCGTTGCTGCGATTTCGCTATGAATTCTAATTTCTCCACTATCCTTTTGATGCTTTTCCTTTTGTTTTTCAAGATCATCAGTTGTTTTTCGCTATATTTTATGTTGCGGCGCATTATTAATTCATATTGATAAAGCGCAATTTTGATCTTAGCGCTCCTGACAAGCGACTTCAAGTCAGAACGATTTTGAGAAGCCTTGAGTTTTTCGGAGGTTTCTTGTCCAATAACCAGACTGATGAAAAGCAAAAGAATAAGAGCGGGGCTAAGGCATCTGCATGTTTTCATTTTTCTCATTTCCATGATACATTTTTAATTGATTATCGGTAAAGAAACAAGAAGCTTAATGAGCGCTTGGCAGGAAAGACGAAAATGCCGAAAGCGTGGAGACCGTCGGCTTCAGCCGACTTAAGCTATGAGCCTGTAAATTTATTTTCAGGCTTATCTCATTACTTTTTTGCTCCAAACTTACCTGTAACCGCTCATAGCAGTCGAGAGCAAAATTATTTTAATAGATGATATGATTGAAAACGCTCGGCGAGACGCCTTCGCTAAGAGAAGATACTTTCCGATCGGATTATTAGAAACGGGGTCGGAAAATCAATTTGTCGTTCCAGACGAGCGATGCCGGCCCCCCTGACGAAGGAGAACAGCCGCGGGAGATTCCGGTGTTCGGCTGTCGCCGAAACCGGAACGACGTTCAGGTCTGTTTTCTTACCGTATTTCTAAAGGTTTTGATGGCGCTCTTCGAGTCCCAACTGAGCCGCCTCCCAGCCAAGTATCGCTTTCTTCCTGGCGGTTCCGCCCTGGTACCCGCCAAAATCACCTAATTTTCGAATCACTCGATGACACGGAATTAAAAACGGCACGGGATTCTTCGCCACAGCATTGGCGACCGCGCGTACCGCTTTGGGCTTGCCGATAAAATCAGCGATATCCTCATAGGCGACAACTTTGCCATAAGGAATCTTCAACAAGGCCTCCCAAACCTTGATTTGGAAATTCGTCCCTTTCAGATGGACATGCAGCGGCTTTTGGGCGCCGTTCGACGGCTGAAAAATATGGCTCACAAGCGGGGCGGTCTTTTGAGGACTCTCATAAAAAACAGCTTTGTGCCAACGCTTTTTGATAGCGCTCAGCTCTTCGGTCTCAGAAGCTGTGACGAAGTTGAGTCCGCACACACCGCGTTCCGTTACGGCCAATAAACAGACGCCAAACGGTGTGGGATGAACGCCCCAGTCGATGTGACATCCCTCCCCCTGATTTTTAAACTCGCCTGGGGTCATGCCTTCGCAGGTGACAAACAGATCGTGCAAACGGCCGGGGCTGGAGAGTCCGGTTTCATAGGTCACATCGAGCAGGCTGCCGGAGTTTCGCAGCAAGCGCTTGGCATATTCTTTGGTCAAATACTGCAAGAAACGTTTTGGGCTGATACCCACCCAGCGGCTGAACAATCTCTGGAAATGGTGCTCGCTAACATAAACGCTTTGCGCTACTTCCTGCAAACTGGGCTGTCGATGAAGATTGTTTTCCAGAAAACGGATCGCTTGTTCGATTCTTTGATAGTCCTGCGATGATTTCAAAAAAGCTTCTTTCATGGTTTCACCTCATCAATTCAATATAGCGCAATATAACCTTGATGAGGCACATCTTCCACCCGAATCTTGCTTATTTTTGATTTTAATTAAAAACATTCATGAACCATTTTCTTAGCGAAGGCGTCCCGCCGAGCGGTTTCTCTCCAAAATTTATGTCTCTAAAGTCCTTGACGGGTGACGCCTTCGGGCAAGTGAGTTTGGACTTTTTGGCCAAATGCCCGGTGTATTGTCGAAAGAACCCTGCTAAATAAACACAATGTTGCCGGCCTATATTACAGATAGCCGACTTCACTGTTCTACAACTTCTCCAGCACAAAATTCGTCATCATCGTATACAAATGAACCCGGCGACGGACTCCGTGATATTCCCCGGGATAAAACATGGTTTGAAATTGTTTGTTGTGTTTAATGAGCTCGCCCACCAGACTGACGGAATTTTGGAAATGGACATTATCATCGGAGGTGCCGTGAATCACAAGTAAGTTGCCTTTTAATTTTTTGGCGTGATTCAGTGGAGCGCTTATTTCATAACCTTGATGGTTGAGCTGCGGGGTCTGCATGTAGCGTTCCGTGTAAATAGTGTCGTAAAATTTCCAATGGGTGACCGGCGCCCCGGCTATCGCCGCTTTGAAAACATCGTTGCCTTTAAAGAGACTGAGTGAAGCCATATAGCCGCCGTAACTCCAACCCCAAATCCCGATACGCTCCTTATCGATATAAGGCAGAGAACCGAAATATTTCGCGGCCTCGATCTGGTCGTTTACCTCCCAATGACCGAGATTCTTATAGGTCATCTTTTTGAATTCAGCGCCGCGAGCGCCGGTACCACGATTATCCACACTGGCGACAATGTAGCCTTTCTGCGCCAGCATCTGATGCCATAAAAAACGGCTGCCGCCCCAACTATTGCGCACCGTCTGGGATCCCGGTCCGCCGTAAACATACATCAGCAAAGGATAGGTTGCATTTCTATCGAAGTCCAAGGGCTTGATCATCCAGGCGTTTAAGCTGACCCTGTCAGAGGTCTCGAAGGAGAAAAACTCGGGAGCGCTGATTGCGACCTGCTTTAAAGCCTCGATTTCATTTTCCACCAACATGTCTATCAACTTACCGTCACGTGTGAACAGACCGACTTTCGCCGGCACGTTAGCCTGTGAGAAAAAATCGATGTAGGTGTCATAGGTCGGCGAGAAATTTACCCGGTGCCAGCCCGGGGACTGGGTGAGACGGGTTAAACCTTTGCCGTTGAATTTGACCCGGTACAAATGGTTTTCCAAAGGTGATTTTTTCGCAGCCGTGAAGTATATCACCTGGCCGGACTCATCAACCGCTGAGACACTGCGTACGTCCCAGCGACCTTTGGTGAGTTGACGCACGAGTTTGCCATTCAAGTCAAAAAGATAAATATGCTTAAACCCGTCCCGTTCGGACAGCCAAACAAACTGATTCTTTTTCTTCAAAAACGTCCAGTCTCCGGATACGAGATCCAAATAGCGTTCGTCGGATTCTTCAAATACGATTTTTGTTTGACCGGTGTGCGGATCGCCGAGCAGGATCTCCACATGGTTTTGCAGGCGATTCAATCGCAGCATGGCTAATGCACGGCTATCCGGCAGCCATTTCAAGCGAGGAATGTAAATGTCGTCTTCCTCGCCGATGTCCATCCACACATTGTTGCCGGTTTCGATGTTGACCACGCCAATTTTGACGATGGAATTCGCATCCCCGGCTTTTGGGTAGCGCATATGGTTCCAATTAAGGTGAAGGGAATCAAAATGAGAAATGCTAAACTCTGGGACACGGTTTTCATCCAACTGCCAATAAGCGATATATTTGCCGTCCGGCGACCAATGCCATCCCTCAATGACGCCAAACTCCTCCTCGTAAAC
>JBHHWX010000380.1:0-6092 GCA_046756745.1 bacterium
GCGCAGGTAGGCATCGTAGGCTTCGAGGTTGTCGGTGGGGATACTTTCCAACGACCGCCGTTCCGACGCCAGCACAGCCACGTTCATCACCTCGCTCACCCGTTCGGCGATGTCGGATTGAACCTGGAAGATATCGGTCAGGACCGCGTTGTAACGGTCGGACCAGAGGTGGGTATCGTCGGACACCCGGATGAGCTGAGGTGTGACCCGCACCCGGCCCGGGCCGTCGGGGCTGTGATCCCAGCGTACCGTGCCTTCCAGGACGTACCCAACGCCTAACTCCTCACCGATCTGCTGAAGGGTTTTATCAGTCTGCTTGTACTGGGTGATGCTGGTGCGGGAGATCACACCGAGCGCACGAATGCCGGCGAGCCGGGAGATGATTTCTTCGGTGATGCCGTCCGAGAAGTATTCCTGCTCCGGTGGGCCTAAATTCTCGAAAGGCAAAACCGCCAGCATTTTTCTTTCACTGGTAGGCTCTGTTTCACCAGGGGCGAAAAAGAAATATCCCGCGACCGCTAAAATCAGAACTCCAAGAAGGATCCCGGTTAGAACAAAAGTTCTTGTCCTCTTTTTCGGGGTTTTCGCTTTCACACCGGTTCTGGCCAGAATTTTCTTTGACTCGGTCTCCTTTTTCAACCGGCGCAAATCCACAATCAACTCGATCACCTGCTGGTAACGATCGGAGGGTTCTTTCTCGAGGCACTTGTTTACTGTTCTCTCAAGCTCCATCGGTACCCCAGTTCGCAACCCCGTTATCGGCTCCGGGTCTTCGTTCATAATCGAATACATTACGGCTTGTTCATACTCGCCTTCAAAAGGTTGTCGTCCAGATATCATTTCATACAGCACTGCACCCAATGCCCAGATGTCCGTTCGGTGGTCGACTTCTGCTCCTTGTGCTTGCTCTGGGGACATATAGGCCACCGTGCCAAGAGTGGAATCGTCCTTCGTGAGCTTGGTTCTGCCAGCCAACTTGGCTAACCCGAAATCAACAATCTTAACCACTTTGTCGGTGGTCATCATGATATTAGCGGGCTTGATGTCCCGATGCACAATCTCTTTGCCGTGCGCCTCGGCCAGCCCTTGCGCGATTTGCAGCGAAATGTCAATGGCCTCGTCAATTGGCTGCGGGCCGCGCTCGATTTTACCCCCGAGGGTCTCACCGTCGTAGTAGGCCATAACGATGAACATCTGCCCCATGTCTGTCTGTTCTACTTCGTAAATCGTCCCAATGTTAGGATGGTCCAGTGCAGAGGCAGCTTGTGCTTCATACATGAAGCGCTTTTTGGCTTCTTCGTCGCGAGTTAAACCTTGCGGCAAAAACTTGAGGGCAACCGTGCGCTCGAGCTTGGTGTCTTCGGCTTTGTAAACCACGCCCATGCCGCCGCTGCCGAGTTTCTCAAGGATTTTGAAATTAGAGATGGTTTGGTTTATCATGTCTGTTTATCTGCATTAGGCAAAAACGAATACTTACTAATTCATGCTAACGACGCGCAGTTTCCTGTCTGAGCGCTTGCCCACTAAGAAATTGGTTAATAAGATAAGCGCTTACAGCGCCACATCAACAAATGATTTTCGATGTTGTAAGACTTCACTTGTTTAAACGAGGCAATTTTCCAGTAGGCAGTTGGCAGTAAGCAATTAAAAAGATGCGCCGTTTTTTTGCCTATTGCCTACTGCCTACTTTGTGTGTTTCAATTGTTAAAATGACTACTGCTCCAATGGAGCCACTTCTTTCAAGCGAAGTCTTGGAAGAAGCTTAGAGTCTTACTAGAATGTCTGTATAGTATTCATAAAAAAAATCATCTATGTATAGTGAATAGCATTACCCCTGACAGAGTTGTTCACCGTATTGTTTGGAGAAAGGCCAGAGACCCACATGAAATGGATAGAGGATTACAAAAGTAAAATTGTTTCCGCACATGAAGCCGTTTCTGCGATAAAAAGCGGCGATAAAATATTTAGCTCAGGAAACGCAGCAACGCCGTATAATATATTACATGCGCTGGCCGAACGTAAAGATGAATTGAACCGGGTCGACGTCTTTCACCTGCTGCTGATGGGCGACGACCCTCTTTCCAAACCGAACATGGAAGGCCATTTTCGACATAAATCGTTATTTGTTGGTCCGGCGGATCGAAAAGCGGTCAACGAGGGACGTGCAGACTATTTTCCTATTTTTCTCTACGAGATTCCCAGACTCTTTCGCAAACAGATTGCGTTAGACGCCGCGATCATTCAAACCTCGCTGCCCGACGAACACGGTTTTGTCTCCTTAGGTGTGGAAACTGCCGCTTCCAAGGCCGCAGCCGAGACCGCCAAAATTGTTGTCGCACAAGTTAATGAAAAAATGCCGCGTACTTTGGGAGACTGTTTTGTGCATATTTCCCGTATCCATAAGGTTGTGGAAGTCTCTGCGGAGCTTCCAACGTTGGAATTGCGAACGCCTTCAGAGGTCGAGAAAAAGATCGCTCAGCATATTATGCCTTTAATCGCAGATCGTTCCTCCCTGCAGTTGGGAATCGGGGGGGTCCCTGACGCGGTGCTTTCGCTGTTGCAAGGGAAGAGGGACTTAGGTATTCACACTGAGATGGTATCCGACTCCGTTGTCAAAGCGATTGAGGAAGGAGTCGTGACCAACGCCTACAAATCGCTTCATCCCGGGAAAGTCATCGCGACCTTTGCTTTGGGCAGCTCCCGGCTTTACGAGTATATTGACAACAACCCGCAGTTCGAGTTTCGCCAGGTCGATTATTCCAACGACCCTTTTGTCGTTGCTAAAAACGACAACCTTATCGCCATCAATTCGGCCTTAGAAGTGGATTTGACCGGGCAGGTGTGTTCCGATTCCATCGGCTACACGGTTTACTCCGGGTTCGGCGGACAGGTGGATTTCATCCGCGGTGCAGCACGGGCCAAAGATGGCAAGCCGATTATTGCTTTGCCATCCACCACAAAAAATGGCAGAATCTCGCGTATCGTCTCTCACTTGAAAGAGGGGGCCGGCGTGGTGACCAGCCGCGGGGACGTCCATTATGTCGCCACTGAGTTTGGTCTTGCTTATCTTCATGGCAAAAGTGTGCGGGAGCGTGCGGAAGCCTTAATTCAAATAGCCCATCCGGACTTCCGCCACGAGTTAGAAATGTTTGCTAAAGAGATAAATTATTTGTAGGATGAGTAAGAAAGAAAGGAGGCGACCAGTTCATGAGAGTTTTTAAAAAGATACTCTGCCCATTAGACTTCTCAGAGGCCTCACATTATGCGTTTCACTATGCAAAAACTTTTGCAAAATGTTTTGACTCGGAGCTGGTCCTGCTCCATGTTTCGCCTAATCTGACCGATGCCTACACCTCGCTTTTACCTGATTTCCCAGAGATTGGCTTACCACATGAGAGAGATCTTTTAGAACGCTTTAATGAATGTACGAGTGACAACTCCGCTAAGTTTAAGAAAACGATTTTAACGGGTATCCCTTATATCGAGATTTTGAACTATGCCAAAGCAGAAGAATTCGATCTCATCATTTTAGGCGCAAAGGGGCATTCCAACTTTGAGCGATTATTTCTGGGGTCAACCAGTGAGAAGGTTGTGCGAAATTCGTCGGCGCCGGTTCTGACAGTTCATCCAAAACCGAAAGGACTGCCTATCAAAAGAATCTTGGTTCCCATCGATTTTTCTCCTCTCTCTTTTGCGGTTTTGCCAATAGTCGCGTCGATAGCTGAACATTTTCGATCTGAGATTTATTTGCTCCATGTTGTGGAAACTGGCCACCAATCAGATCCAGAGCGTCGCACAAGTGAATATGAATTTTTCGAGAGAGTGAAGGGGAAATTGGCTGACCAGTGGGAGCTTCCGGAAGCATTTAATGAAATTGAAACCAAAAAATTTATCCGTCATCATACAGGCTCTGCAGGTTACGGCATTCTGGAATTTTCCCAGGATTGGGATATCGATTTGGTCATCATGGCGACGCACGGTCGAACCGGGCTTTCGAAAGTATTGATGGGCAGTGTCACGGAGAAAGTGATCAGAATCGCCCCCTATCCGGTTTTGTCTATTAGAAGTCAAACAGCAGGAAAATAGTGTTTGTCTTCCATACAGATGTGGACCCAGCTCGTATGTTGCACAGCTTCATAACGCCAAACTTCCTAAGCTTCCTGAAGACGAAGTCGACGCCTACGATCCCGTTTGTTATGCGCCGGTTTCGATGAAACGCGCGTATGCGCAGAAGCTGTATGCTACTTTTCGTGAAAAAAAATATTACTTTGCGACAGAAAAAACCTTGGCAACATTTAAGAAAGCGCCGGAGGCTTTTGTTGTTCTTTATAACCGATTTTTGGAAGAAAAGGAAGAAAGTTCTCTATAGTGCATACCACAACCCTGACAGAGTTCTTCAAACAACGTTATTGATATGAATAATTTTGAGCATATTAAACTTACTGGAGGACAGAGACAATGTCAAACATCAAAAAGATACTGATGCCTACGGACTTTTCGAAAAATGCCAATCAGGCTTTGAGGTATGCAGCGCTGCTCGCGGATAGACTCCGCGCCGAGCTGACTTTGTTGCATGTTGTCACGCTCTATCAAGATGATTCAAACGATCCCGACTATCATTTTCCCGACCTTAAAGAGATTTACGGCAAATTGGAGAAAAGCGCCGCCAATAACATGGATAAATTTACTCATGAATTCGAGCGACTACAGGTCAATAAGGTGACGGTGCGCGGCATTTCACCGGCTGAAGAAATCGTGAATTATGAAATTCTAAACGACGTCGATCTTATCGTCATGGGTACACACGGGCGCTCCGCCGTCGGGCGTTTTCTTGTAGGCAGCGTGACTGAAAAAGTCGTCCGTCATGTCTCCTCACCGGTCTTGACCGTCGCCCATCAGGAAAAAGAGCCTTATTCCCTGCCTGAAATTAAGAATATTCTTGTTCCTCTCGACTTCTCCGATTATTCGAAAAATGTTTTTCAGACTGCCATTAAATTTGCAGAAGTTTTTGACGCTTCTTTAAAATTTTTACATGTTGTCGACTGCCGTGTGCATCCGGTGTATTACGTCACAGGTGAGCAGCCGATTCTCAAGACTTATCCAAACTTGCTGGAAGAATCTATGAAAAGTCTACAGGAGTTTGTACGTGCTGAAATTCCCTGGCATGTGCCTGGCGAGTTCTATGTTCGCGAGGGCAACCCTCACGTAGAAATCGTCAAATTTTCGAAGAAGGAGCCCACGGATTTAATTTTGATGGCGACTTATGGACTCAGCGGCTTGGAAAGAATGCTCATCGGCTCAACGACGGAAAAAGTCATTCGGAAAGCGGATCATCCTATCTTTATCGTAAAAGCAAATGTGGATTAACTTTCGAGGAGCTCACCATGAAAAATCTAAAAGCAAAAGATATCATGAATTCCGGCGTGATTACCGTGCGCGATGATATGTCTGTTCACAATCTCGCCAACTTTTTTACCGATCGAATGATTTCCGGAGCGCCGGTTGTTGACAAGAACGGAAAATTAATCGGTGTGGTGTCGTTGTCGGACATCGTGAGAAACGATGCCCGCCGGACGGCCATTGTTGAAGAGCAGCTTGACGCGTCCTATTATCTGCACGGTTGGGAAGACAAACTCAATGACGAAGATGTTCAACAACTGCATTTGGAGCAGAACGATGGCTTAACGATCCGGGATATCATGACGCCGCTCATCTTTAAAGTCTCCGAAGAAACGTCACTCGCTGAAATGGCCGATACGATGATTGGAGGACGTATCCACCGTCTGATTGTCACCAACAATGATGAGGTTGTGGGCATCGTCACGACATTAGACATGTTGCAAGCCATCCGTTCTAATGCGGAGAAGTAATCGTGTCTGAACGAAAAATCTCTAAAATGCTCTTGCACCCGTCCCCGTGTGCGTGTGAACTTCGTAAAAACAAGTGATTACGACGCCCAAGGACAGGGCTTAGAGCTTATTGATGAGTTTTCGTTCAGACACGAAATAGTGATTGACCGATAAATGCGATAAGGAAAATAGGGCTTGAACATTTTAGCGAGTTTCGTTCAAACATTAAATAATAGAGCCGAG
>JBHHWX010000381.1:0-6086 GCA_046756745.1 bacterium
GAACATTATATAATTTAAACTGTTTGCCATAAAGCGCCCGTTTCATTTCTTGCATCAACGCTCCCTCACTGTCGCCGAGAAAATTCCGGTCGATGGCGACGATTTTACAGTGCGCGCTGTCGACATTCTGTTGTGACAGCAGGCCCAAAATAGATGCGCGCGGGAACGGTTTGAATAACCTGATTTTGAGAAGGCCGACGTCCGGGTGTGACCGGATAACGCCCCGCACCGTGGTCGTGATACTCGAAAGGGTTACCAGAATCAGTTTCGTCTGCGCGTGGATATTGACAGCCTCGATGGCGCCGTATTCCCGGCCGAAATGTTTCCCAAACTCCTTGCCCAGGGAGTTTGTCAGATTTTCTACTTTTTTGATGTCCCGCCAGTAGCCGCGGTTGAAATCTTCGTAAAACTGCGGAGGCACCAGGCCGCCGAATGCCTTGGGATTTTTCAGGTCTATTTCTTCCCCGGTCAGCTTACGCGGCGGTAAAAAATCATCGACCACGTCCGCATCGGGAACCCAAATGTTTTCACTGGTATGACTTTGGTAAAAAGCGTCCAACGCGACCAATACTGGTAATTGCAGTTGTTCTGCCAGTTTATAGGATTGAATCACTCCATCTAAAACTTCCTGCGAGCTTTCCCCGTAGAGCTGCACCCATCCGGTATCTCGCTGGGAGATGGAATCGGTTTGGTCTGTCCAGATATTCCACGGGATCGAAGGTCTGCCGACGTTGCAGATCACGATTGGCAGCCTGAAATGCGCTATGGCGTGCAAGACCTCGTGAGCGTAAAACAAGCCCTGTCCGCTGGTGGCGGTAAAGACTCTCTCGCCGGCCAAGGAAGCGCCCATCGCAGCCGCAAACACGGAGTGTTCGCTATCCATGTTTGTAAAGATCGCATCCATTTCGCCCCGCGCCACTTTCTCAGAGATTTCTTCCACGATGGTCGTTTGGGGGGTGATCGGATAGGCTGGAATAAAACCGGCGCGGCAGAGTTTGGCTGCTTCTGCCGCAGCATGATTGCCTTTCATGATTTTCTGAGTATGCCGCGGATACTTGGGCGCATTTGCCAAAACCACGTTTGAAGAGTCGGTGAAATCTCTGCTGTGGTTTTGTCTTTCAGCGGCTTCGGCATTGACGTCACCATTTATGTTACGATCATTCATAAGCAACCTCTTCTATTTTCAGACTCATGGCAGAGCACGGACATTCCTGGAAGCATATTCCGCAGCCTTTGCAATAGTCATAGTCAATTCGCAGACGATTCTCTTCATCGATGTGGATGGCCGAGTCGGGGCAGTAATTGTAGCAGTTCCCGCAGGTGAAACAGTCTCCGCAATGTAAACATCTTCTCGCCTCAGCAAGTACTTTCTCCTTTGTTAAACCTGCGACCACCTCGCTAAAATCGCCCTCCAGCCGCCCGTTCTGTTTCATCGGGCTGCGATGGCTGGGCGTGGGCAGATAATAAGCAAAATTGATATCGCCGGGCAGCACGATATCTTCTTCGATGGGCTTCTCGGTGAATGCGTCATTTCTGAGATAAGCGTGGACTTCTTTCGCAGCGCTGTTGCCGCTGCCAATCGCTTCCGTAACCGTGCCGCCCCAGGCCATATCGCCGCTGCAGAACACCGGGACTTGTGCCGGGACATTTATCCTGCCTTGCCGGGGTTTGACGCTTTTTCCCAGAAAAACATAATTATCGTAAGACTGCCCCACGGCCATGATAATTTTGTTGACGATCACATCCATCTCCGAACCCGCAACCGGCAGCGGTTTTCGCCGGCCGGACTCATCCGGCTCCCCGAGCTCCATGTGAATCGTGGTTGCGATGAGGTGATTGTCAACGCCTTTTTCAATTTCAACCAGAGATCTGAGGAATTCGATAGCGACGCCTTCGGCTTCGGCTTCTTCAACTTCCTGGGGAATGGCGGGCATTTCATGTCGTGTTCGACGATAGTAGATCGTCGGTATGCCGCCCAATCTGAGTACGGTGCGCGCGACGTCAATCGCCGTATTCCCGCCGCCGATGACGGCAACCGTGTCGCCTTTTTGAATACCGGCGCTCTCGCCGTTCAATTTGAGCTGATGCAGAAATGTCAAACCCTCCATGGCCAAAGCTTCATTCTGTATCCTCATTTTTGCGCCGATATGAGAACCGGATGCCACAACAACCGCTGAAAAGTCCTTCTCGAGGTCTTGTACGGTGACTTTTGAATTCAGCTTGATTCTCACGCCTTTTTTGACGATGCGCTCTATTTCACGATCGAGCACCTCTTGTGGCAGCCGGAACTCAGGAATACCGGTCCGCATCATCCCGCCCGCCTGCGGAAGGGCTTCAAACACGGTCGTGTTGTAGCCCATTTGACACAACCGCAGCGCAGTTGTGAGTCCGGCCGGCCCGGAACCGATGACGGCAATTTTTTCTTTGAATAAAATGCGAGCCGGTTGAACGTCACGATCTGCTCCGGCGTCGCCGACAAACCGCTCAATCGCAGCGATGTTGAGCTCCTCATCAAGCTCCATTCTGTTGCAGTTCTGCTGACAAAACGCAGGGCAGACCCGGCCGCAGGTCGCGGCAAAGGGATTCTTTTCGTAAATCGACTCAAAGGCCTGGTCAAATTTGCGCTCGGAGACCAACTTCACGAACAAGCGTACATTCGTCCCGGCCGGGCAGTTGGTGATGCAGGGCGCTTGCCGGGTTTCATATTTCGGAGTGAGAACACGCCAGTTGCCGGTCTTATTCAGCGACATCGGCTCGCTCCACGCCGGCGTCGCCGGGAAGTCCGCCTCTGCTTTGTGATTGCCCCGGTCTACCGGGCCGGCTTTAGCTTCTATGATGGGTTCCGATTCCTCTTGGTCAAGCCGGGACGATAAGTCCGCATCGGCGCCGGTTATCTCGAGAATACTTTTATAGGCAGTGTGGGCTGCTTCCGCATTCGCCTCAGGTTTGGCCGGAACATTCTCGCTGATGATTTTTGCCGCGACCCCGATATCCCCGTTCAAAATATGGATGATCGCCCCGATCATAGCGGCATTCACAATCGGCAGTGATTTGGTGCCCAGGCCCTGGTTGATAGATATCCGTGTTGCCGGTACCGTATAAATGTTCTTTGCTTGTCCCCTAAACTCGGAAGGCTGCCTTTCGGTATTTAACAGGATGAAGCCGTCTTTTCTTAAACCGTCAAAAACCGGAATCTGCTGGATGAGAGTTTCGTCAAAAACAACGATCAAGTTGGGGTGATAAATATTACTGCGGTTGAGTATGAGAGTTTTGGATATCCGTAGGAAGGCTTGAATAGGGGCTCCGGTTCTTTCAACACCAAAGGCCGGAAATGCCTGCACTTGAAATTCTCCCAACCGGCTAAATATTTTGGCCAGAATTTCGAAGGCCGTCACCATCCCCTGACCTCCTCGCGCGTGACCTCTAACTTCTATCATAGCAATCATCGAACTCCTGTTTAGGGTCAAAATATGCTCTGAAGACGGTCGAACCACTTGTGAGTCGGCGCCAAGATTTGGCTTTACATATTGTGTTGTTGAAGTTGATTGTATTGAATATAACAACTATCGTGCCATCTTGTGACCTCTTTGTTTATGGCATTTTTCTGAATTTAAGAGCCATTTGTTGCAAGTCAGCGCGTCCTGTTTCTCAAGAATGAGAAGAAGGAATGTCTTAATTCCAAATGTTAAGAAAAATTGAGACCTGTAAATGAAAAAGGCTGTCCAATCTGATTTGCGAGAGATTACTTCGCGCCGCGTGCAAAGAAAATCGAGATCCGCTGGACAGCCCTTTTGGCTTCTCTGGTGGGCGATACTGGATTCGAACCAGTGACCTCTGGTATGTGAGACCAGCGCTCTAACCAACTGAGCTAATCGCCCATTTTCGGGATGAGGTGTGTGTTTATTAAAATAGATATTTATGGGTTTAAAGTCAACGCTAAAAATTGGTGAGAAGGTAAGAAATCTCATCCCAGAAGTCCGGATGCAGTTGCCCCCTGCCTGCTCCGATAGTTCATAGTTTCGAGAGTTTGTCAAACATCCCTCCAACCAAAATTCCATGCAATAGTGTTCAGTTGACGGAGCGCTTGGCACCCTTGCGTATGCAGAATATCCAGGTCTTCGATGCCGCCATCCAGGGTCAGTTTCACTCGAACCATATCTTGCTCCGGCGTCTTTTCCAAAGAACGATCGTATAAACTTCTCTGAGTGTTGTACATATAATCCTCCGGTAAGTTAATTGACTTCCGGTTAGTCACCCTAAAAAGCTTAGGAGATTTAACCGAATTTGTCAATGACCTACCGGAAAATTTGCCTTATTTCAACAAAACCATTGCCTTTCGCTCTGTGAATGTGCCGGCACGCAACTCGTAGTAATAGATTCCGTTGGATAGGCCCTGTGCATCAAACCGGACCTGATATTGGCCAGCGCGGCGGCGACCCTCCACCAGAGTTGCGACCTGTTGACCAAGTGCATTGTAAACAATGAGCTTCACATGTTGCGCTTGCGGGATAGCATAGGTGATCGTCGTTGATGGATTGAAAGGATTGGGATAATTTGCCAACAGTTGATAGGTTTCCGGAAGTACGTTATCTGCTTGTCCTTCAACAGAGGTGAAAATCGCACCTTTGGGAAAGAACACATCATCTATCCAGACCCGGTCACGACTATGGAAGAGAAAATCGTCTTTTTCATAAGTCCAGACCGCAGTGTGTTTGCCCGCAGGGAGAGCAATAGAGAAGGTGCGCCAATCTCGCAGCCCCGACCAGCTTCCTTGCACTTGCCCGTCGATAGAGAACAAGAAAAAGTCATGGTTAACCTGTGAAGAGACCTTATAGGAAAATGACATTGTATCGGCGGTAACCTGTTCTATTTTTGCTGTGAGCGTGGTCATACCGTTATCACCGATTTTGGCCGAAGCGGCTGAAAACACGCCTGAATGAGATTCGTGATCAGTCACGATCCAGGGATGCTCTTCGCTAGTTTCCCAATGGAAAGGGCCTTCAGGTTCAAGGATTCCAGTTTCAAAGGTCGCCGTATATGCATCTGCTGCCGTAAATAGATCGACGGTTTCGAGCGTGAAGGTGTTGGCCAGGGTATCCGTCACTTCCGCCTGCATCAACACTTGATAAATACCGCGCATGTCCATTGTAAAAAATGTGGCATCACCTTGCAGGTTGGTCAAAGTTGCTGCACTGCCTGTCGGTGGCTCCAGGGACCAGGTGATGACCGTTGATGTTATGAGGTCTACCGGTGCATTGACAGCACCCGTAACCTCTACCGTCTCACCGGGCTTTAGGATGTTGCCGGCAGGGGATGCAAGGTCCAGCACGAAGAGCTCGAGAGGCGTTACGGAAGATGTACTCGAATCAGCAGCATTGGGGTTTGTCATGTGCGGGAAGTCAAGGATTCGATCACCCAGATTGATACCAGCCGCCTGTAGAAATGCGTCGACGTTTGGGTCCTTGCTGGTGGGGGTGCTCGATGTAATACGCCAAACGGCTGACTGTGGGACGTACCCGGATGTTGCACAGAAGCGTTCCTGCTCGTCCACATGTTTAACCAGCTTCAAAAGAAATTGGGCCGCTTCAATCCCTCTCCAATCTGACAAAGAAGGTCCCAGATCGAAGCCTGTTCCTTCAGTAGGTATGCCCCTGGCACCATCAACACACGCAACATATAACCCGCCAAGGGTTTTACTTCCCCCCGCTGGGATGAAGATGTCTTCCGAGCGAATGATAACAAAGTTTTGGTCGCCAACATCCTTGTTCACAAAGATAGAGCCTGGGCGTATTTCGATGATCAGCCCAGCTTGCGCGGCGAGGGCATCGACGTCACTCTGCTGAACGCTGCCGTCCAATGTTGCCATCAGGTCGTTTTCGCTGCCAGGTTTCGGACCTGAAGCACTTCGTCTGCCGTCTTCGAGCTTATTCTGGATTTCAGCCAAGGTCAAGTCAGGGCGGCTCGGAGCAAGCTCGTTGGCCAATTCGGAACTGGTAAAAGGCTCCCCGTCACTTTGCCGTATCCAGGTGTCGCTTGCAAGTTGAAAAAATCGCCAGTCTGGATCGCTTGCCAGAGCTGCTCAACTT
>JBHHWX010000382.1:0-6074 GCA_046756745.1 bacterium
CAGAAATAATTCCACTGTGAGGTATGGAGGAGGCATCAATTGCTTTGATTCGAGCCCTGTGATTTTCAACAATACTATTGTTGGTAATACTGCCGCTATGGGCGCTGGGGGATTACGTTCTTTTTCTGAATAACGACACCGAAATCTCTGAGAGGGACTGGCTGTCCTCTCTTGTTGACGCCTGTGAAAAAGATACACGTATCGCAGCGTGCCAGCCCAAACTATGTTCGCTGCGTAATCGTTCTGAGTTTGACTATGCCGGCGCGGCTGGTGGGCTGCTGGATATTTTTGGGTTCCCTTTTGCTTTAGGGCGACTCTTTTTTAGCATCGAGCGCGATGAAGGTCAGTACGATGTTTCCGGAGAGATTTTTTGGGCGTGCGGGACAGCCATGTTTACCCGTAAGTCAGCATTGGAGGAAGTCGGGAAATTTGATGAAGATTTTTTTGCTCATGTCGAGGAAATCGATTTGTGCTGGAGGTTTCATCTTGCCGGCTACCGAGTGATCTCCGTACCGAAAGCGGTCGTTTACCACAATGCCGGGTCAACCCTCACCACGGATTCTTATTTAAAAGTGATGCTCAACCATCGCAACAGTCTCGTCATGCTTCTAAAAAATCTTTCGTGGAAGAGTTTGATCTGGATTTTCCCGATCAGGATACTCCTGGAATTCGTGGCCATTTTCTATTCTTTGGCAAAGGTCGATTTTGTCCGTTTCCGTGCAGTCCTGGTTTCTCTGGGCCACATTATCCTGAATTTCAAGAAAATTATTTTGAAACGAAAACACGTTCACCGTATTCGTAGAATAAGTGAGAAACAACTTTTGCAAAAGATGTATCGCAGAAGCATTGTTTTCGATTATTTCATAAAAGGTATTCAGAAGGCACAGGAGTTAAAGCGACTTTAATTGAAACCTGAGCTGGAAACCGTATCCTGTCCGGTGTGCGCTCATCGTAAGGTCCGCGAAAGATTTTCGGCGCCTGACCGGTTTGATGATAAGAATGGAAAACAGTGGAAAGTTGTGACCTGTGCGAAATGTGATTTTACCTATCTCAACCCCAGGCCGGGTCCTGATTTTATTGCTCAGTATTATTCGAACGCACAGTATCAACCCTTTCTTTCGACACAGGAGAAGCGAACGGTTCTTGACACACTCTATTGTTGGGTCCGGTATTTTAACGTCAAACACAAGCGACGGACGATTGAAAAGATAAAATTCAAAGGGAGTCTTTTGGATATCGGATGCGGAACCGGTGAATTTCTCAAGGAGATGCAGGAACATGGCTGGGAGACGGCAGGAATTGAGAAAGATCGTGACGCCGCCCAGGTCGCGAAAAAGGTCTATCATTTAAATGTCACCACAGGAGACATGCTTGAATTCCGTCACTCTCATAAACGATTTGATGTGATTACCTTTTGGCATGTTTTAGAACACCTTCCCGATCCGAAGAGAAGTCTTAATCAAGCCGGAGAGCTACTTGAAAAAGAAGGGGTCATTCTTGTGGCGCTTCCGAATATCGCGAGTTTCGATGCGCATTTTTACCGGGAAAATTGGGTGGCCCTGGACGCCCCCAGGCATCTGCATCATTTTGAACCCCACTCTCTGAAAACGCTCTGTGAACAATCAAAAATGGTTGTCGTCTCGTTTCGACAAATGGTCTTTGACGTTTTTTTTAATTGTCTCATGAGTGAGATGCTTGTGCTTTCTCGAAATCCGAGTAAAAAAGTTTATACACCTTTTTATGTGCTCAGGGCGCTGATCGTAGCCGGAGTTTCTTTGGCGAGCGCTTCGAGATTAAGGAGAAAAGACTCGAGGCAGGGATCGTCTCATCTGTATTTTATTAAAAAGATGAAGAGTGGCTGAAATGAAACTATTCCGTTTTTTCCTTTTGCCAAGTCTGTTTGTTTTGATTTTCGTCTCGTTGTCCTGTTTCAAAAAGCCCAAAGGCTTTGGAGAGGACACGCAGCTTTTTGTCATCGCCGACTCCACAAATTGGCTTATACTCGAACCCGCGATGCGTGAGGTGTTTGAAAAAGTTATCTCAACGCCGCAGCCGGAAAAAGTCTTCGACGTGAATTGGGTTTCTCCGGATAAATTCAACCAGTATGCGACTCGTAAAAATTTGATTATCGCGGGCGTTCTGGATGCAGAAGGGACAATTGACAAACAAGTGACCGGTATGCTTGCTGCGGACGTGAGAAGCAAAGTCGTGGAGGGAAGCGCGTTCGTTTTTCCAAAGAAAAGGCAATGGGCGGAAAAACAGCTCTTATTGGTTTTGGTGAGCACAACCTTGGGTGAGTTACAGGAAAAAATGCTCTCCAATAAAGATTTTCTTTACCGGCTTTTTCAAGAAAAACTGAGAGATGAAACGTTTTCGGAGATGTATGAGAAAATGGAGCAGACGGAGTTGGCCGAAACGATTTTGGAAAAACATGGCTGGACCCTTCGTATTCAGCACGATTATTTCATCAATACCGATAGATTGCAGGATAGGTTTGTCATGCTGCGCCGAACTTTCGGAACCCGAGAACGCTGGCTTTTTGTGCATTGGATTGAAGACGCTGATCCGAACCTGATCGAGACCGGCTGGGCCATTCGCACGCGAAACAAACTCACAAAAAAGTTTTATGAAGGCGATCGCGTCGATGAAAAACACGTCGACTCCCGCGATGTTGAATTTTTAGGACGTAATGCTTTGATGTTGGAAGGGTTATGGCGAAACGATGATTCCGTAGAAGGCGGAGGTGGACCGTTTCGAAATTATACTTTTTATGACGAAGCCTCCGGCCGGATCTATATGATCGACGCCGCGGTTTTCTACCCTGGGGGCAAGAAAGAGCCGTTCCTGCGGCAGCTTGATATCATGGCGCACACGTTCGAAACCATTCACGATAGAGCGCAGAAAAAAGCCGAGGAGACAGGTTAGATGGCGGAGAACAAAAAAATAGTGGCACTCGTCATGGGCAGTCAGTCCGATGAGCCAACCATGGCTTCTTGTAAAAAATATCTCGATTATTTCGGCGTCGGATTTGATGAGTTTATCTTGTCAGCCCACCGGTCGCCGCAAGCAACAGCCGGTTTCGCAAAAGCAGCGGAGGAGAACGGCTATCAAGTTGTGATCGCTGCTGCGGGCATGGCGGCGCATTTACCGGGCGTAATCGCCGCCTACACCACGCTGCCGGTCATCGGGGTACCTATGCCCGGCTCCAGTCTCAACGGTGTGGATGCGTTGTATTCCATCGTCCAAATGCCTACCGGCATTCCCGTTGCGACCGTCGCCATTGGCAAGGCCGGCGCGGCAAATTCAGCGATTTTAGCTGCTCAGATTCTCAGTCTCCAGGATCCTCATCTCAAACAGAAACTGGCTCAGTTCAAAGAAAACGGCTGCCGGATTTAGGACGTTCGGTGTTTATTTTCGGTGTTCACGCTTCAGCGTGTGCATTCCTATTGGGGCCTCCTTTATAGTATTATCAACAAAGTTTTGCAAAAAAATGCAAAAAAAAATAGAACACGGATGACACGGATTTAACGGATCGGAACGGATTGGACTTAACGGAATGTGTCGAAGTCAGTGGAATGTGACTTGTGTGGCTCATGATTTTTTTGGGTTTTCATCTAAGACCAAATCCGTGACAATCCGTTCTATCCGTTAAATCCGTGTTCCATTCATTTGGGCTTCGCCGCGTTAGGAATGTTTGACTCATCCAACGGGTCGTTTTATTCGAAAAGAAACGCTCGCGCAAACGAGACGTTTGCGTTACGCTGAGCGAGCGCTTCTTGGAAACGGGGTCGAACCAGGCTGTGTCTGAACGGAGGGAGTGATGCTCGATTTCATCAAAAAGTATTTTGAATTTGAAAAACACCAAACCGGTTTCCGTCAGGAAATGATCGCTGGTTTGACCACGTTTATGACGATGTCCTATATCATCGTGGTGAATCCCAAGATTTTGGAAGCCGCCGGGATTCCATTCGGCCCCTCGATGGTCGCCACCATCCTTACCGCCGTGTTTGGTACTGTGCTCATGGGAGTCTACGCCAAGCGTCCGTTTGCCATTGCTCCTTATATGGGGGAAAACGCGTTTATCGCCTTTACGGTGGTAGTGATTCTCGGTTATTCCTGGCAGGCAGCTTTGGCAGCCGTTTTTGTCAGCGGCGTCCTGTTTGTCTTGTTGACCGCGTTTCGTTTGCGAAAATGGCTGGTGGAATCCATCCCTCCCGGGCTGCGATACAGTTTTTCCGTCGGCATCGGGCTGTTCATGACTTTCATCGGGTTGAATGATACCGGAATTGTGACTTTAGGCGTTGCCGGCGCGCCGGTTAAAATCGGGAATGTGGCCAGCCCGGGTGTTTTGCTGGCTCTCGTCGGTTTTTTGATCATCGCATTCTTTATGATTCGAAAAATACCTGGCGCGATATTGCTAGGTATTTTGACGACGACCTTTTTATCGTATTTTTTCAAAGTCTCCGATCCGCCTGCGGAATGGATGAGCATGCCCCCGAGTCTGTCGCCTATTTTCCTGAAATTGGATCTCAGAGGACTTTTGGATTGGGGCTTTTTTGCAATTGTGCTGACCATTTTTGTGATGGCCTTTGTGGATACCATGGGAACGCTTATCGGTGTTTCGGCGCGGGCGGGTTATTTAGACGAAAACGGAAACTTACCCGGGATCGAAAAACCGATGATGGCCGATGCTTTGGCAACCACTTTTGCCGGTCTGGTCGGCACGACCACTTCCGGGGCGTACATCGAGTCCGCATCGGGCGTTGAAGCCGGCGGGCGGACCGGCTTCACTGCCGTGGTCGTCGCTTTTCTTTTTCTTCTGGCTTTGTTTTTCAAACCGTTTCTCACCGCCGTTCCTGCGCAAGCATACGGACCGGCGTTAATGGTTGTCGGAACCTTGATGCTCGCTCCGATCAGGAAAATCGATTTTAGCGATTATACCGAGCTGTTTCCCGCTTTTGCCGTGATCATGCTCATGAGCTTCACCTTTAATATCGGAGTTGGGATCACCGCCGGTTTCGTGCTTTATCCGCTGTTCAAACTGGTGGCTGGAAAAGCTCGCGAGGTCAGCCCGGGACTCTGGGTCCTATGCGGATTGTCCTTGCTCTTTTATATCTTTTATCCTTATAATTAGAGTATGAAAATTGGGGTGGTTGGTACGTTTATCCGCGACACGATTTTCCCCTGGCAGGGAGAGAGTGTTGAAAGTATCGGCGGAATTTTTTTTACGGTTTCTTATCTGGCAAATCTGCTGAATTCGGATGCCGAGATCGTGCCGGTCGCGCATGTGGGCTCGGATCTTTTGCAGCCGCTTACCGAACAGCTTGCCGAATACGGACAGGTTCGATTACACGGTTTGCAGAAATGTCAACGCCGGAATACACACGTACAACTTTTATACGAAAGCCCGCAAGAACGCTATGAAATTACCACTGCGCCCATGCCTGCGCTTGATTTTAAGGCGCTCGCGATTTTAGAAGACGCGGATGCTGTTTTGGTCAACCTCATCACCGGTTCGGATGTGGCGTTGGAGGCGTTAAAACAGTTCAGGCGAGTATCTTCTGCGCTGATTTATCTCGATTTTCACTCGCTGACCATGGGTATTAACCGGCAAGGCCGGCGTTACTATCGTTACCCGCAGGAGTGGCGCGAATGGGCCGGTCTGGTGGACGTCCTGCAGCTCAATGAAATGGAAGCCCGAACTTTAGGCCGTTTGGGAACAACCTATCGCCATGAAAATCTTCTCGAGGTTGGAAACGAAATCTTAGGCTTGGCCCCAACCGTCTGCCATATCACGTTAGGCGACCGCGGGTCCTACCTGTTTTATAAAACCGGAGAAAACATCCGGAGCAAGAAGTGTGCGCCCGCTGCTATCGACAAGGTTGTGGACACCATCGGCTGCGGCGACGCCTTCGCAGCCGGATATGTCGCCCATTATCTTGCCCATCAAGACGTTTTCGCGGCAACGGATTTTGCGATTGAGGTTTCCGGCTTGAATTCCTCTTTTATCGGGAGCACGAAAATTCGGGAAGTCAGCGGGTTGTTGGAGAAACGGCTTGCCGGGGCGCTCTAAA
>JBHHWX010000383.1:0-6066 GCA_046756745.1 bacterium
AGAGCGCTCCAGATTTCATCGACATGTTCCGGGAGGTCAAGCATCAACGTAACAAAGGACTCTTTCGTGGGCAGGTCATGATTCAGCTTCGTATGGATTTGTCGAAATTCAACATAACGCGCATCAGTTTTTTTAGCGGTCTGTATGGACTCCTCTAACAGCGCATCCATAGCAGCATGACCGTTGGCGCACACTCCGGCAAAATTCGAGAATGGGTTCGAAATCAAATAGGTCCGTTGAAAAATATCCTTCATTCGAAACATCGGTAGAATTCCGGTGATTTCGTTTTGCGCGTTCTCGACGCTGTAATAGTACGGTGTGTAGCCAAAAACCCGTTCGAAGATAGTTTTCCAGCCCACAAGATGATACATATTCGCATTGGGATTGTTTTCAACAAACGTGTCCCAAGCGCTTTCTTTATCTTTGGTTAGGGATACGACTTTCATCAGTCACTTCGGACGATTTCTGTAGTTTGTTAATTTGATTTTTGTAAATGGCCAGCTCTTGCGTTAGCGTTTTATTCTGGTCTTTGAGTCTGGAGAGCTCGATAGAAAAGTGCATCAAAATAACCAGAAAGAAAAAGATGGCGATGGAAAGGAATAATGCCGGGGGATATTCGATTCCAAGCAAAAAAGCGATTTGATCGGCTAAGTTTTGCCAAATAGAGGCGACTAAAATAACGACAGAAACCAACAGCCAGAGCACCGAATACTCGATTTTTAATTGCCGCTTCCTGATGAAATTTAAAACAAGTATCACCAAAGAGAAACTAAGCAAAATGATAATTATTTTCCCTTTAAGAGGCATAAGGCTATGATCGTATTTTAGAATTTCCAAATAAAACAGCGTAAATTGACAGAAGCATCTTGATGATATAATAGATCGGTTTTAAACCGCTGTGCATGGATTTCCCGGTTTCGCTGCGATACATCACAACCGGAATTTCGGAGATATGAAAACCTGCGTAATGTAATAAAATGATAATATCCGCATCTGGAAAATCAGCCGGGTATTGCTTGCTCTTGGCAAAAAAAGTGATAACATTACGGTTGAGAGCTTGAAATCCAGAGGTCGGATCCGATATTTTTTGTTTGATAAAAAGATATATCAGGAAACGAAAAAACATCATGCCCAACGTACGCATAGCAGGATTTTGATAATCTCCGCTGTTGCTGAGAAAACGCGAGCCGATTACAACATCAGCGCCATTATTGAGCGAATGGACCATTGTTTCAATAAAACGGGGATCGTGCTGTCCGTCTCCGTCGATTTGCACAGAGCAATCGAAACCGTTCATTAAGACGTACTTGTAACCGGTCTGCAAGGCGGCGCCGTATCCTAAATTCACAATATGGGATAACACGGTCGCGCCGGCCTTTTCGGCCAGCTCCGCGGTTTTGTCAGATGAGCCGTCATCGATCACAATAACCTCGAGAGCCGGGTTGACTTTCTTAATCCCCAAAACAACTTTCTCGATGGATTTTTCCTCGTTTAAAGCCGGAACCAAAACCGCAATTTTACGAGTCGTTTTCATGCTATCCCATTCTTGTCGTTGAAAACATATTTCTCGTACAAATTCTGGAAATTTTCAACTTGTTTCTCAAGGCTGTATTCTTCCTCGATCCGTCTTCTGCCTCTGCTTCCAAAATCGTGTCTGCGCTTTTCATCCTTGAGTAGCGCCGAGATTTTTGTTGCCAAGGCGGCAGGATCTTTTGGTGGAACAAGATAGCCGGTCACATCGTCTTCAATCAGCTCTGGTGTGCCGTCGACGGCGGTCGCCACCACCGGCAGACCGGACGCCATCGCTTCAAGAATAACGTTCGGAAGACCTTCGTAAAGAGACGGCAAAACAAATATATCGAATGTTCTCAACAAATCCTTCACGTCGTTTCGAAAGCCCAAAAACAAAAAGTGTTTTTCGAGTTTGGCCGCTTTTATCCGCTGTTCCAGCTCGGTGCGCAATTCGCCATCCCCGACAAAAGCAAATTTAAGCGCAGGAAAATCCCGAACAAGTGACTCTGCTGCCTCGATCAAGTATCGATGTCCTTTCTGCGGATGCAGCCTCGCGACCACACCGATGAGCGTTTCTTTTTCGCTCACCCCAAGAGATTTCCGTAAGGCTTCGTTCCCGCCCTCATGAAATAATTCCAAATTCACGCCGTAGGGGATGACCATCACTTTCTGTTTGGAGACGCCCCTTTTTTCAACCAGCCATTTGGCTGTCGCATGCGAAACGGATATCACTTTGTCGCAAAAATTCATGGCAAATTTATAAGCGAGCAATCGACGCGTTAAAAGCCACTCCGGTGCGGATATCGTTTCCCAGGAAAAAACCGCCTTTGCTGGCGTGAACGACCGCGCCAAAGGTCCAACCACATCGGCGTAAAAAAGCGTGGTCATGACCACATCGATTTTTTCATGCCGGATCAATTTGTTCACATCCCATAGGAGTTTCGGATCGAAACGGTTCCGACGCGCGAAATTGACAAACTTCACATCCAGCTCGCCAAACTTCTCTTTAATACGATCGCCCATGCCGAGACTGCACACGGTGGTGTTAAACCGGCTCGAATCCATATGGGCGATCAACTCCATCAGCTTGGTTTCCGCGCCGCCCCAATTCAGTCCTTCCACGAGCTGCAAAACATTAATTTTTCGCCTTTCAGTCAAATCTTTTCTAACCTTTCTTTTTTAAAGTGGTAACTTTGTCATTTCGAGCAAAGCGAGAAATCTGATGAGATCAGATTCCTCCCGTTGGTCGGAATGACACGTGAAAGCAAGTGAGAAATATTAATCAATTTATATACCCGAGCGACTTTAACTTCTTTTCGATTTCTTCGTTCATTTTTGTTTGAACCGGCTCGTTTGAAGCGGCGTCTCTATCTTCAAAAGTGGAAATATAGTCCACCGGATTCGCGCTGACAAAACCCGGTTCAAAGACATCGGTCAAGACTTGCCCTCTAAAATCCAAAGCCACGGGAATGTTCTCCATATAGAGTAACGTCGGCAAGATATCTAAAATGGTGATTTTTTCGATGCGGGTATCTTTTTTGATGTTAGGTCCGGATAAAATAAAGATGCCATCCTGCCCATCCCAGTGTCCGACTTTTCTCTCGCCGGTCATGTCGCCGTATGAAAACCCATGATCGGAAACAATCATGATCGCTGTGTTTTCATCGGTCGTTTTTAGAATTTCCGCGATGCGTTCATCCGCACGTTTGTAAGCGGCTACCACGCTTTGCCAACATATGGAAAGCCCGTCTTCCAAGCTCAAGAGCTTGCCTCCATCCCCTTCACAGGCCGCGTGACTGACTTCATCCAAAGCCTTAAAATAGACCGCGAACATATCGAGATCTTCAAGAGTGGCTTCATGCAACAATTTTTTAGCCACTTCAAAAGTCCGGTAATCACGAAGGTAGGTGAGTTTGAGCAAATAAGAAATATTATCGAACTGTTTTGAATCTCGCACCCTTTGCCAGTCCCGGTCAGAAAAATGGAACAAAGCCGGAAGCTCCGCATTATCCATCGCGCTTTTTTCGGAAGCCAGGTTTTTAATATCGTGATAAAGATCCGCGGGATAGGTCAAGGAATTCCTGATTGGGTCATCCTCATATCTGGAGGAATAAAAAAAACCGTCGCTGACGACGAAACCATTCACCGGCTCCGCAGGAAAGGAAGCGTACCAACCGATCAAACCCACGCTTCTCTCAAATTCACTCAGGAGATTCCAAAAAGCTTTGACGCGCCGCAGGTTAGATGTGTAAGGGATGTTTGGGATGAACGAGATGTCAGCGAAAAAGCCGGAGAGTCTATTCAGCCCCGATGCTGCAGGGTATTTAAAACGGCCGCGGGTAAAGGACGTCCCTGGCATTTTGCTCAAAACAAAATCCCACACACCGTGTTCAGCAGGAAGTTTGCCGCTCGCAATCGTCGTCCAAATAATCGGAGAACGCGTCGGACGCAGCGTTTGTACAGTCGCACTCACACCGCTGTCGATGAGTTTTTTTAACGTCGGAAGCTGCCCCTCTGCTATCAACGGATCGAGGACAGTAAACGATGCAGCGTCCAGAGCAAAAACAATCAGCTTAAAATGTGGCTTTGCTTTGATATATTTTTCTTTGTTCCATGCCCCTTCTGAAGGGGTGCGATTCAAGGCCTGGGTAGAATTTCCGCTATATTTTATCGCGTGTTTTGAGACCTGAGCCGGAAAGCTGCGCAACATTCGGTATCCAAATACTGCCGACGCCAACAGAAGCAAGACGACCGCGCTGACAGCCGTCTGTTGACGAACAACCTTGGCAAAAGAGGGGGCGGCTTTTGCGATGGCAGCAAATAGAACAAAGAGGCCGGCGCCGGCAAGAAGCCCGATCGGGAGATATATCAAAATGTGAAACAGCGGAACGAGAAACAGATTGCTCAGAGTAGGCGGGAAATGATTCAACTCGAGTGTAAAAAGAGCGACCACAACACCGTTGAGACTGCCGAAAAGCGCTCCTGAAATAAGACATTTTTTTAGCATCGATTTGCTCCCGTGGCTTTATGACTGTCGGGGCAAGAAACGGACTATCGCAGCTTCGGAGAAACCGCATCCCGGAGTCATGGAGTCTTGGATTGATGGATTACTGGAGTTACATCGTATGTGCGATTTATCATAAAGGTCTATCAGTGCCATCAATCCAATACTCCAATACTCCGCATGCCAAGAGCACGAACTGTCAGCGTCGTAAACGTTCCACATGCATGCGGATTTCCCACGTTAGGTTTTATACCAAAGCCACCCCATCCATGTCGGCCGGAATGGGAACGTCCATCAGTTTTAAAATAGTCGGTGCGAGGTCCCCGACCCAGAGCTGATTATGTTCCGGGGTTAGCGTTCGGTTGCGTACATAAAGAAGCGAATCTTCAAACGTATGCATCCCGACCAGGGGTCCTTTTTCTCCAAAAACTTCTTTGTTCACTTGTCCTTTCAAATCGTAGCCGTCATAAGGGACGGCAATCAAGTCAGCAGCCGTCGTAAAATTTTGACCTTCGTAAATATCCTCGCGTTTGATCACATCCTTAATTAACGGCTCTCCCGTATCTTTATCCTTGAGATTCAGAAGGGTCTCGGTAATTTTTTCACGAGCGGGCTCATATTTTTCACTTGCAACGCAGCCATGTGGCTCACGGCCGGCGAGGTTGACAAACACCCGTCCCGGGATCAAGCTGTAAGCCATCGACTCGGGATGAATATCGCCTAAGCTCTCTGGCGGCGACTTTTTGAACTTCAACAGGCCGGCTTCATGCAGATAATTGTTCAAATAGATTTCTTTTTTGATGGTACAAAATCCGTGATCAGACAAGACGATAAATTCCACATCATTTCCGATCTTGTTCTCCACCTCGCCGAGCACCTCGTCGACGCGAGCATAGAAATCGAAAAAAGCCCGGACGTATTTCGGATCGTCGTGTTCCATGTGCTCCCAGAAGAAATGATTCATGCGATCGGTTTCCATGATATGCGTTTGGAAGAAATCCCAATCTTCTTTCTCCAGATAATGGAACATTGCTGCAACACGTTTCTCCAAGGTGAGATTTACCTCATCTAAAAATTTATCCAAATTTTCACGGGCGATCCAAGCGTCGGCATCAATTTTGTACTCCATTTTTTTAAGCTCAGCCGACACCGAAGGCGGAGAAGCGATTTTCTCGATTTTGGTACACAGGAAACAACCGATCATGATGCCATTCACAGGTCGCGGCGGATAGGTCACCGGGACGTTCATCACAAAAACTTTTTTGCCCACCCGGCTCATGATGTCCCATATGGTATCGCTAGACATATTTATCGCAGTGGGAATATAGATGTCGTGCGAACCCGGTTTTTGTTCCACAAAACCAAAAATGTTGTGTTTGGCCGGGTTCTTCCCGGTCATGTACGAAGACCAAGCGACCGATGAAATCACCGGCTGCACCGAGTTCATCCGTTTGAAATCGCCGTTTGCCAAAAAACGTTTGAAGTTCGGAAAGCGTCCCTTTGCGATCTGCTCCTGCATAAACGAAAAAGGGACGCCATCGATAGAAATA
>JBHHWX010000384.1:0-6015 GCA_046756745.1 bacterium
CGTCGATGGCGCCGGTATCGGTTCAGCCATCGCAGCGAACAAAGTCACCGGTATTCGCGCCGCTCCCTGTCATGATACCTACACGGCGCGTAACAGCCGCGAGCACAACCATGCCAACATTCTCACATTAGGCAGCAGGGTGCTTGGTATTGACATTGCAAAAGAAATCTTAAGAGTGTGGCTTGAAACGGATCTGGGAGAAGGCCGGCACAAAAAGCGCGTCGAGAAAATCAATGAAATCGAAAGCAACTACATGAAGTAACCAGGGAAACCTTGCATGAGTTTTTCCGTTTATCCGAAGGTGAGGGTCTTTCATAGCGGATCATTTGCACATTCGAGGACTCTTGCCTTGTTTCTCTAACAAAGAACAATGAAAGGAATCATTATGGCTGAAGAGAAAAAAGAAACAAAATCGAAAGAACCCACTCCGCCGAAAATCTCCGGGAAGAAAAATCATGCACACCGGCGGCTGTATCGATCAAGAACAGAATGTATGATTGGCGGTGTTTGTGGGGGCGTCGCAGAGTATTTCGATATCGATCCGGTTATGGTTCGTGTGTTATGGGCTGTATCATGCCTTGTACAAGGTATCGGAGCTGTCCTCTATATTTTAGGCTGGATCATTATGCCAGAAAATCCAAGCCAGGAAAAGAGAGTGGCAAAAGAAAAGGTCGATTCGAAAAACACGGGAATGATTTGGGGAGTCGTTCTGATTGTGATAGGCGCTTTTTTGCTAATGGGACGATTCAACGGGTTTTATTATTTGCGACACTGGCATCCGTTCTGGATCGGCAGTTTTAGAATGGGTTTGTTCTTCCCGCTTCTGATCATTGCCCTCGGTGTCTTCTATGTTTTCAAAGTGTTAAAAAAAGATCAACAGCCTGAAACCACAAAAAACAAAGCTTCTGGAGGTCAAAAAATGGATAAAAAGTTCACAAGATCACGTGAAGAAAAGATGATTGGTGGAGTGTGTGGCGGGATTGCGAAGTACTTTAACGTCGATCCCACAATTGTTCGAATCGCCTGGGCTCTATTGACATTGGTCACTGAGATTTTTCCTGGCATTATCGCCTATATTGTCATGCTGGTCATCGTTCCTGAAGAGTCCACGGTGGACTCGACACCCGCGAGTCCGAAAACAACTGCTCAAAAGTCGAAGACAAAAAAATAACGTCTGTTCATTTATGGGAGGAGAGAATTATGGAAAAACGAGAGAAATCGTTTACTCCCGGTGTCATTCTCATCGTGATTGGTTTATATTTTCTTCTGGATCAATTAAACCTTTTTCATTTCAGTTGGCGGGAGATTTTTCCTGTCGCATTGCTCCTGTTAGGTTCTCTTTTTCTGGTTTCGATTTTCACCCGGAAGGATAAAAGCGCTGCTTTTCCCGCGACCGTATTATTGGTTCTGGGCGCTTTCTATTTCTTGAGAAATTTTGATTTGTTACCGTATGATTTTTACCTGTACCGCATGAGAGATTATTGGCCGGTTTTTCTCATCGCCTTCGGACTCGGCTTTATTGTCCTGTTTTTATTAAATACCCATGATTGGGGGCTGATGATACCGGGTGGGTTGCTTCTCTTTTTTGGAGTGACCTTTTTGCTCGATAAAATCGGATTTCTCTACTGGGATGATTTCGTGGAATACTGGCCGGTTATCTTGATTGCCATCGGTACAGGGATTGTGGTCGCCAACCTTCGAAAAAAAGCCGAACAAGAAAAAATGTGACCCCTGTTGATATCGAATCGAATGGGCTCCTCTACGGAGCCTTTTTATTATTTTTAAGTGCTTCATTTCCTCACCCACGGATTGGAGAAATCCACTGATGAAGTCACCAAAGAATTATCCGTGGGATTTTTCAATCTGTGGGGAAAACACGAAAACTATTAACATAGCTGTCATTGCGAGGCGTTTTTTTGCCGAAGCAATCTCATGCCTTGTCTAATAAGGAGATTGCTTCGCTGAGAAACGCTCGCAACGACATCAAAAATCAAGTTTTCGTTCAATCACTAGATAGTTACGTAAAACCCTTGCTTCAATCCCGGATAACCATGAGAGCCCTTTATTTGAAAGACACAATTGCGCTTACCGATAGAGACTGTCCAATCCCCGGCAGGGGAGAAGCGCTTGTCAAAGTTCATATGGCAGGTATTTGTAATACGGATTTAGAGCTGGTGAAGGGATACATGGGTTTTGAAGGTGTGCTCGGGCATGAATTTGTTGGTGTGGTAGAAGAAGCCGACGATCCGGTTTGGCATGGGAAACGCGTTTGTGGAGAGATCAACTTTGGTTGTGGTAAGTGCAACTATTGCGATGCAGGCTTAGGCCGGCACTGTCCACAACGGACGGTTCTGGGAATCTTGAATCAAAACGGCGCCTTTGCAGATTATGTTCTTTTACCGATAAAGAATATGCACGAGGTACCGGACTCGATTTCCGATTCAACGGCTGTGTTTGTGGAACCGCTCGCCGCGGCCCTAGAAATACTCGAGCAAGTCAAAATCGAGCCGGATCATAGCGTCGCGGTCATCGGCGATGGTAAATTGGGATTGTTGATTTGCCAAGTCCTCATACTGACCGGTTGTGACGTACTGCTCATAGGCAAGCATCCTAAAAAGCTGACTCTCGCCCGATCTTGGGGTATGCGTACGTGTGTGTATGATAACCTTCCCAAGTGCAAGAAGGATATCGTCGTGGAAGCTTCGGGAGCCGCTTCGGGGTTTGAGACCGCCTTGGCGCTCGTTCGGCCACGAGGTCGTATTGTGCTGAAGAGCACTTATCATGGAAACCTCGAGTTCAACGCTGCACCCATTGTGATCGATGAAATAACCATTATCGGTTCACGATGCGGTCCGTTTGCAGCCGCTATAAGAGTTTTACAAAATAAACTGGTTGATGTAGAGGGACTTGTTGAGGACATTTATCCCTTTGAGCAGGCGATCCAAGCTCTCGTCCATGCCGGCCGCCACAATTCATTAAAAGTACTTCTACAAATGCATTAAGGGTTGAATGTGATGATTAATCTCAAAATTGAACTTCAAGAACGGAGCTACCCGGTTTTTATTGGCAATAACATTTTGGAAAAATTCGGCGAGATGTTTGAGCTTTATGGTTTGGGACCTCAGGCGGTTGTGATTACCGATTCGAATGTCTGGAAGCTTTATGGAAAGACATTAACCGAAAGTTTTCGCGATGATAGGCTGCGCGAACGTTTCATCATCTGTGCGCCCGGAGAAAAATCGAAATCGCTGCAAACAGTAGAGAATATCATTACAAAAATGCTCGAATTAAACTGCGACCGCGAAACCTGCGTTTTGGCATTTGGGGGGGGCGTTATCGGCGATCTGGCCGGATTTGTTGCGGCCATTTTTAAGAGAGGCTTACCGCTTGTTCAGGTGCCGACCACCTTGCTTGCACAAGTCGATTCAAGCATTGGTGGTAAGACCGGAGTCAATCATGCTTTGGGAAAAAATTTAGTCGGCGCCTTTTATCAACCCAAAGTGGTTTGGTCTGATTTAACGCTCCTTCATTCCCTGCCCCGCAGAGAACTGCTTTGCGGCTTGGGGGAAATTATCAAGTATGGCGTGATAAAGGATGGTGGTCTGTTTTCTTTAGTGGAGGAGAATCTTGAACGTGTTTTCCTGCTCGATCATGAATTGTTGGCGAAAGTTGTCCAACGATGTTGTGAAATTAAAGCGGCTGTTGTGACAGAGGATGAGCTCGATCTCGGGCAGAGAATGATATTAAATTTTGGGCATACGATCGGCCATGCTTTAGAAACAGCGGTTGGCTATAAAAAGCTCGTTCATGGAGAGGCAGTTTTGCTCGGCATATTAGTGGAAAGCAGAATGGCGTTGGAGCTCGGCATGCTCAAAGATAACGACTTTGAGCGAATACGAGCTTTCGTTAAGAAATTGGACCTGGGTAAACGAATAAAAGGCATAGAGAAACGACGACTTTTTCAGGCTATCGAAATGGATAAGAAAAAAACCGGCGGGCGACTGAGGTTTGTGTTACCCACCAGCATCGGGCAAGTCGAAATTCTGGAAGTTGAAGACAGGTTTGTTCAGTCTGCCGTCGATTATCTTTTGGAGATAACGTAATACTTCTGGAAATCCTTGACTTTTGCCGAAAACATTTTACATTTTGGGATAACTGGCAAGCTTTATTTAAGTTAGCCGCTCCCTAAAATTTTATAGGAGGAAACGATAATGTTTCGAAGATCTCAATTTTGGTGGATATTGATTGTCTTCGCTTCTCAGCTTGACTATTTGGGATGTGAAAGTGAAAACTTGAAGCCTGGATTGGAGAGCATCAACTCGGAGAATCTCTCTGAAGATATTGGCATTTTAGCCTCTGATGAATTTGAAGGTCGCGCTCCGTCTTCACGAGGTGAAGAAAAGACGATCAATTTCCTGAGGGACGAGTTTCAAAAATTAGGACTTCAGCCTGGGAATGGCGATAGCTACTTTCAGAAAGTGCCTTTAGTTGCGATTACCGCCAATTCCGATTCTAAGTTGAACGTTAAAAGCAATCGAAGAACCCAAGGATTCTCCTATGCCAAAGACTATATGGCGTGGACGAAACGGGTCGTCGGAAAAGTTTCAATCGAACAGTCTGAGATGGTCTTTGTCGGTTATGGAGTTGTCGCTCCAGAGTATGATTGGAATGATTATCAAGGGTTGAATGTCACGGGAAAAACGGTGGTCATGCTTGTCAATGATCCGGGTTTTGCGACTCAGGACAGCTCCTTTTTTAACGGCAATGCCATGACCTATTACGGCCGCTGGACATACAAATTTGAAGAAGCGGCGCGACAGGGCGCTACCGGAGCGTTTGTCATCCATGAAACGAAACCCGCCGGCTATCCCTGGGAAGTCGTACAAAACAGTTGGTCCGGAGAGCAGTTTGACTTACGCAGTCCTGATAACAATTTATCCAGATGCGTCATTGAAGGTTGGTTATCCATCGAGAGCGCGCAAAAAATCTTCGCACAAGCCGGGCAAGATTTGGATGAGCTGAAATCCGCTGCATTACAACGCGATTTTAAACCGGTGGAGTTGGGATTAACCGCATCGTTGAGCTTGAATAATAATATCGAACATTCCGAATCGAACAATGTCATCGCCGTGCTTCCTGGCAGCGATCGCGCCGATGAGTATGTCTTTTATATGGCGCACTGGGATCACTTTGGCCTGGACCCGAACTTAGAGGGAGATAAAATCTATAATGGCGCTTTGGACAATGCCACTGGCACCGCCGGACTTATCGAGCTTGCTGAAGCTTTTACCCAACTCAAAACGGCGGTCTCCCGTTCCATCGTATTTTTAGCCGTCACCGCAGAAGAACAGGGATTGATTGGATCAAAATATTATGCTGCGAATCCCCTTTACCCGGTTGTGAAAACAGTCGCGGCTATTAATATGGACGGTTTGAATATTTATGGTAAAATGAAAGATATCACCATCATAGGCTATGGCAACTCGGACCTGGATGATTATGTCAAACGAGCCGCTTCCGAACAGGGGCGCACTGTACGACCGGACCCGGAGACTGAGAAGGGATACTTCTACCGCTCCGATCACTTCAGTTTTGCAAAACAAGGGATTCCGTCGCTTTACACAGATATTGGAATTGACCATGTCGAGTATGGAGAAGAATGGACTCGCGAACAATTAGATAAGTATACGGCAAAGAATTACCACAAACCGTCAGATGAGTTTGATCCCAATTGGGATTTAAGCGGAGCAATCGACGATCTGAAGCTTCTTTTCAAAGTGGGTTACCGCCTCGGCATGGCTGCGAATTTTCCGAATTGGAAACCCGGAACCGAATTTCGAGCCAAGCGGGATGCCGATATGCAAGGGAGCTCCGGGACTTCTCCATAAGCGTTTAATTTTTTTATCGACAAAAGATTGTCGATGTTGTAAGACTTCATTTGTTTAAACGAGGCAATTTTCCAGTAGGCAGTTGGCAGTAAGCAATTAAAAAGATGCGCCGTTTTTGCCTACTGCC
>JBHHWX010000385.1:0-5995 GCA_046756745.1 bacterium
GCGCAGACGTATTATTGGCAGGCGCGATGATTATTTGGAGGATTATGGAGAAGCTGAATTTTCCCGATTGTAGAGTGAGTCCGAGAGGCTTGAGGTATGGAGTTTTGCCGCATATTTTACTTGAGGAAAACATTTAAAATGGAGATTAGCCCTAATTGTATTTATGCCAACTGGTTATGCATGGGCCATGTTTCGGTAATACTTTGATAATTTCTCTTGCTTTATTTTTCGAGTTGTCGAGTACGGTTATCTGGACGGCGCCTGAAGGCCAGGGAAGCGCTTTTCGTTCGGTCTCGGCGCGAAATCAAATCTTGTGGGGAGAGGGCGACCGGCTGGTCTTTCCCTGGGAAGGCGACGGATGGACGCATTTGTACTCTATCCCTGCCACAGGGGGTCAACCCAAACTGCTCACCCCGGGCAAATTTGAAGTGCAGTTTGTCTCGCTTGCACGAGACGGCAAAGAAGTCGTTTATGATTCGAATCAAAACGATATCGACCGGAAGCATCTCTGGCGCGTTTCCGTGTCCGGGGGCAAACCGAAGCAAATCACCAGCGGCAAGGGCCTGGAATGGTCGCCGGTCGGGATCACCGGTGACGAGGCCGTCGCTTTTTTGGCCTCCGGTGCCCGCGAGCCCGCGTATGCTGCCGTCATCGGAAAGTCAGGATCACTCAGGCGGTTAGCGCCGGAGACGCTTTCAAAAGAATTTCCAAAACAAAATCTGGTCGAGCCGCAGCAGGTCATTTTCTCGGCGGCTGATGGAAAACAGATTCATGGACAGCTTTTTCTACCTTCGGATATCAAGCCGGGAGAAAAGCGACCGGCGGTGCTGTTTTTCCACGGCGGCTCGCGCCGGCAGATGCTGCTCGGATTTCATCACCGGCAGTATTATCATAACGCCTATGCTCTCAATCAATTTTTGGCAAACCGGGGCTATATTGTGCTGTCGGTGAACTATCGCAGCGGCATCGGCTATGGCATGGCGTTTCGCGAGGCGCTGAATTACGGCGCACGCGGCGCGAGCGAATTTCATGATGTGATGGGGGCGGGACTGTACTTGCGCAGCCGCCCGGATGTTGATCCGGAGCGTATCGGTTTATGGGGCGGCTCTTATGGCGGCTATCTCACGGCGCTGGGCCTGGCGCGGGCGTCGGACCTGTTCGCGGCCGGGGTTGATCTGCACGGCGTCCATGATTGGAACGTGGTCATCCGGAATTTCGTACCGGTTTACGATGCGGCGAGCCGGGCTGAAGTGGCGCGCCTGGCTTTTGAATCTTCGCCCATGGCCTCTATTAAGGACTGGCGCTCGCCGGCGCTGGTGATCCACGGCGACGATGATCGCAACGTGCCGTTCAGCGAAACCGTTGATTTGGTGGAATCGCTGCGGCGTCAGGGCGTGCAGGTCGAGCAGGTGATTTTCCCGGATGAAGTTCATGGGTTTTTGCTGCACGCCAACTGGCTGGCGGCATACCGCGCCGCTGCTGATTTTTTCGACCGCACGCTGAAGAAAAAATCAGGCGTGACCGTTGTAAAATGACAACTGCACATCGCAGGTGAATGATGAACGCTTTTGAAATACCGTAACGCGACGAGGGCGCAAAGTTCAGCCACGGATTGACTCAGCACAGCATAGCCGCAACCAAATAATTGATTCAGCCACGGATGCACACGGATTGAACACGGATAAAATGAATTTTAATATGAAGTAAGTATTGTTCATTTATTAATGATTAACAAAATCCGTGTTTCATCAGTGTGAATCCGTGGCTAAAAAATTCTTAACGAGACTTTATAAGGATGAAAACATTTTTCTTAAAAAAATTCTCTGTGTTACTGGGACTTGTGTTTTTGCTGGCCGGGTGTCAACACAACGACGGCGAGGACAGACAACCGGGTTCGCTCGATAATCGCGCCCTGTTGCTGGATCCGGACCACGAGTTCTGGGCTCGCACATCACCGGAGGTGTTTCAGGTGCACTTTGAAACCAGCACAGGTGATTTCGTTATCGAAGCGCACAGGGATTGGGCGCCGGTTGGAGTGGACCGTTTCTACAATCTTGTGAGAACAGGTTTCTTCGACAACTCGCGTTTTTACCGGGTGCGCGCCGGATTTATCGCGCAATTCGGTATTCCCGGCGATCCGGATATCACGGCTGTTTGGAAAGATCGGGCGATGCCGGATGATCCGGTCAAGCAGAGCAATACCCGTGGAGCGGTCAGCTATGCCATGACCGGCCCCCATACCAGGACCACCCAGTTGTATATTAACTACGGCGACAACTCCCGCCTGGATTCACAAGGGTTCGCTCCCATCGGCCGTGTGATCAAGGGCATGGAGATCGTGGATTCTTTTTATGCCGGCTACGGTGAAAAGGCCGGCGGCGGGATGCGCGGAGGACAGCAGGGGAAAATGCTGACGGGCGGCAATGCTCATCTCGATAAGGAGTTTCCGAAATTGGAGCGCTTGCTGAGAGCAAAGATAGGGAAAGTAGGTCAATAAAACGGAGGAGAAAATGAAACGATACTTTATTTTTTTGATTCTGGTTATCAGTACTGCGGTTGTCTTTTCGCAACCCCAAATTTTCACAGCGGAAAAACCGGGGGAAGAGCCGCAATATCAAGTGAGCGGTGGAGCGCTGCCTGCTGCGGACGATCAGAGCTGGGAAGAGAGATTCCGCGCTATTCCTGACCCGGCAAACCTGCGGGCATACATGAAACGTCTCAGCGCCCGGCCGCATCACCTGGGATCACCCTATGGTAAAGACAATGCCAAATGGATGCTTTCCAAATTTAAAGAGTGGGGTCTGGACGCCAAAATCGAATCGTTCGAGGTCTTGTTCCCGAGTCCGAAAGCCCGGGTGGTCGAGCTGGTGGCGCCGACGACGTTCAAAGCGGCGCTGCAAGAACCGGCGCTTGCCGAAGACCCGACTTCCTCTCAGCGCGACGAACAACTCCCCACGTATAATGCCTACTCTGCCGATGGCGATGTGACCGCAGAGCTAATTTTTGTCAACTACGGAATCCCGTCCGATTACGAATACCTCGAGCGGCTCGGTATCTCAGTCAAAGGTAAAATTGTCATCGCTAAGTACGGCGGCTCTTGGCGAGGTATCAAACCAAAAGTGGCTGGGGAGTACGGCGCCGTTGGCTGTCTCATTTATTCAGACCCGCAGGGAGACGGCTATTTTCGAGGCGAGGTGTATCCGGAAGGACCCTGGCGCAGAAGCGACGGGGTGCAGCGCGGCAGCGTTATGGATATGCCCCTGTACCCAGGGGATCCGTTGACTCCGGGCGTGGGAGCGACCAAAGGCGCTAAACGTCTGGACCGCAGCGACGTGAAAACCTTTACCGCTATCCCGGTGCTGCCGCTCTCACATGCGGATGCGCTGCCGCTTCTAAAGGCGCTTAACGGTCCGGTTGCTCCACGAGCGTGGCGTGGCGCCCTGCCCATCACCTATCATATCGGCCCGGGACCGGCAAAAGTGCATTTGAAGGTGCTGGCAAACTGGCAGATGAAGCGGATCTACAATGTGATCGGGAAAATACGCGGCTATGAATTCCCGGACGAGTGGATTATACGCGGTAACCACCACGACGCTTGGATCAACGGCGCGCAGGATCCGATCTCCGGCATGGCGGCGCTTATGGAAGAGGCGCGTGCGATGGCGGAGCTGGTAAAGAGGGGTTGGAGACCGAAGCGGACGCTTTTTTATTGCGCCTGGGACGCCGAGGAGCAGGGGTTGATCGGCTCAACCGAGTGGGTAGAAACCCACGCTCAGGAGTTGAAGCAAAAGGCTGTCATGTACATCAACACGGATTCCAATGGCCGCGGTTATCTCCGCATGAACGGGTCGCATACGTTGGAGAAATTCATCAATGCCGTCGCCAAACAGATCGAAGATCCCGAAACAAAGCTCTCGGTATGGAAAAGGCAGCAATTGCGCAGCATTGCCAATGCGTCTTCGGCAGAAGCAAACAGGATAAGGCAACGGCCACATCTTCGGATCGCAGCTCTGGGCTCCGGGTCTGACTACACGGCTTTTCTGGATCATCTTGGCATCGCTTCACTCAATCTGGGCTTTGGGGGAGAGGGCGGGGGCGGCGTCTATCACTCCATTTTTGATAGTTTCCATTGGTACACGCATTTTTCGGATACGGATTTTGTTTACGGCCGCGCTCTTGCTCAAACCGCCGGCACCGCGGTGATGCGTTTTGCAAATGCCGATATTCTTCCTTACGATTTTGTTAACTTTGCAGAAACCGTAGGCCGGTATCTCGATGAATTGCAGGAGCTTGCAAAAAAGAAACGCGATGATATTGCCGAGACCAACCGGAAGATATCTGAAGGCGTTTTCGAAGCCGTCGCCGACCCCAAGGGTGACGCTTTGGCGCCGCCGAAGATAGAGGAAATTCCGCCTTTTCTGAATTTTGCGCCCTTAGAAAATGCCATTGCGGAGCTCAAACAGAGCGCGGCCCGCTATGATAAGGCTGTGAGCGCATTCCGGGATTCCAAGAACGCGGCGCCTGCCGGTCTCAATCAAAAGCTGATTCAGGCCGAACGCAAACTGACCCTCAGCGCGGGATTGCCCAACCGGCCCTGGTTTAAACACCAGATGTACGCCCCGGGTTTTTATACCGGCTACGGCGTGAAAACCATCCCGGCCGTACGAGAAGCAATCGAGCAGAAAAGCTGGCCAGAAGCGGAAACGCATATCTCTCAAGTTGCGGCAGTGCTGAAAGGTTTTACGGAATTGATCGACTCGGCATCGGCGGATTTGGAAGCGGCGGGGCGTTAGTTCGTTTCTGTTGCAAAAAACTAAATCATACGTTCCTTCACCTGTCCTTCCCGCGATTTTTTGAGCGGGAATCTATGCTCAATGCAACTGGATTTCAGCTTAATTGTCGTTTTTCGGCATGGCGGCACAGGAAGCTAAGCTCGCAAGGGATTTGTCGCCCTCTCGCCCGGCCCGCCCCGTTGGATAAACTAATCTCACTGGGCAGCCCTGTTGCATAAATTATTATCCCATGGGGCCCATCAGGTAATCCCTTGCGGAACGATTCACCCCGTGAGATGACCACACGGTGCTCACCTTAAGCTGAAACCCCAAAGTTATCTCACGGGGTGAAAACGGGATTGCATCCCCGAAAAATGCTCCACCAAAACTATAAAATCAACCTTTAGGACAGACCTTGCAAGAGGATGCAATCCTGGCTGGGTTCATCAGTCCGTCGGGGATTCTACGAATGCCGAACACGGGAGTAAATCCCCGACGAGCGTAGGCGTGAACACTAAGCTCGCAAGGGCTTTGCCGCCAACTTGTCCATCTCATCAAGTAATCCCTTGCGGAACCAATGAGTAGGGGATTGCATCCCAAAAGAAGCCTCCATCAAAACAAAAAAATCAGGCCTTGGAACAGACGTTGAAAGAGGATGCAATCCTCAGTTCATTCTTGCGTCGGGGATTCTACGAATGCCGAGCACGGGGGTAAATCCCCGACGAGCCCTTGCGTATAAGAAGGTGACCTTGTTGAACCAGGTCACCTTCTGGCTGGGACTTACTTTGAAGACGTGCCCTTTAGCTTCGCCAGCCGCGCCTTCGCATCGATTAAATCCGGCAAATCCGGGTCGGCGTCTTTCCAGAGGTCGAGGAATTTTTCCGTGTTTTCGATGGCGCGTTGCTTGTCGCCTTTCTTTTCATAGATTTTGCCGAGAAGATAGAAACTGTGCGGATAGACAAATGCATGATCCCAACCATAAAAACTCGCGGCTTTTTTTACTTCTTCGATTGCCTGGTCGAGCTCGCCTTTTTCGAAATAACACACGGCAGAAAAATAGCCGTAGCTGGTCTGCGCCTGTGGCCGCCATTTCTCTATAATTGTTTTGTTAACGGCAATCGCTTTATCCCACTCTTTTTTGGCCATCCAGGCGACTGATTCTATTCGCAATTGTCTTGCAGTGTCAGTGACCTGCTTTGCGGCGATGTTAGCTTTTTTGAAGT
>JBHHWX010000386.1:0-5975 GCA_046756745.1 bacterium
TTCAATCCCATATTCCAAAGAAGCCTAAACGACTCGGGATTCAAGTGCGGCGAGACTCCGATAAGTAATACACCGCAACGATGAATTCTCTTGCAAAGCCGGTGCAAATATGTTATATTTACCTTGTAATTTAGATAGGGTACTATGCTAATTCCAAAGTAAAACGACCTCATGCTCGACCTTACCAGCTTCCAGCTTCAAAATCCCTGGCGCAAGGGTCGTTACCTGCCGGAAAGCTCAATCCGGCGTCGTTTGCTAGACAACTTGCTGGACTGGCTCTCTGAGCCGGACATCCTGGTTGTTGTTGGCTCGAGACAGGTAGGCAAGACGACTTTGCTGCATCAGCTTATCGAGCATCTTTTTGCCCAAGAGATCGCAGGCGAGGATGTTTTCTACTTCAATCTCGATGACATCACATTATTAGATTTTTTTAGATCCCCGGTCGAATTTGTCAAGTTCGTCGAAGTTCATCAGAAAGGTCGCGCCTACATTTTCATCGACGAAGTACAGCGGCTCGAGAATCCGGGGCTGTTTCTAAAATATGTCTACGACCTCAAGAAGCCATTCAAGCTTATCGTCACTGGCTCTTCTTCTCTGGAAATTCAAGCCAAAATCTCAGAGTCGCTGACCGGCCGCAAACAACTGTTCCATTTATTTCCCTTCAGCTTTCGCGAATTTGTGTCGGCCAGGTGGCCAGAATTCAAAAATGTAAAGAGCCCGGCTACCCTTGAAGATGCCGAAAGCGCCATGGCATTCTTAAGAGAGGTGCAAAACGTTTACGAACCCAGCCTCTCCCAATGGTTTGTTGAGTACACGACTTATGGCGGCTACCCGCGGGTCGTCCTCGAAGACAATCCGCAGCGCAAGACATTGCATCTGAAGGAAATATTTGCCAGCTATATGCAGAAGGACGTCAAAGACTTTTTCCGGATCGAGAACGTTTCCGGCTACAATAATTTGTTAAAGCTTTTGGCCTATCAGATCGGGAATCTTGTCAATGTGAGCGAAATCGCCAACACCCTCGGCCTCCACAAAGCCACGGTAGAAAAATATATTCATCTACTCGAAGGAACCTTTATGTTCAGACGGCTCTCGCCCTTTTACCGCAATGTCCGGCGAGAGCTTTCAAAGATGCAGAAAATCTACGCGTTCGATTTAGGCCTGCGCAATTTTGCGATTGGCAATTTCGATGCGATCACCCTGCGGGGTGACCGCGGCGAGATGGCGGAGAACTTTGTTTTCACCGAGCTGCAACGTCTCGTCGAGCCCCCGGACGAGCTGCATTTTTGGCGAACCCAAACCAAAGCCGAAGTCGATTTAATCGTAGAGCGGCCCAATGCCGTCCTGCCGATTGAAGTCAAATTCAAGCCGATGTCATCCCTCCGAATAAGCCGCAGTTATCGCAGCTTTTTGAGCGCTTATCGTCCTGAGCATGGTCTGATCTTCACCAAAGACACCCCCGGTCAAACACGCATGGCCGATACGGAAATACGGTTTTTTCCCATATGGGCCTTATTATTCTCAGGGGAAGCTATCCTATTCGGTTAACGCGTTCCTGCGTGCTACGTGGTAAACGCACGTTTAGTAATGACGTTGTCGATCCCACGGTTATCAACCGACTTCCCAGCCGAACCGCCGTGGTCCCGCCGCTGCGGGCAAGCTGAGTGCTACAACTCGAGAGGTAAGACATCAAAATATCAAGTTAAATTCTGTTTGGAGAAGTAGCAAACTTTAAATATATTAGTGACCGATACATCGTAATAATTTACTTGTTTTGCATCCGACAACAGAATTTTGAGAATTTTCTGAGTAGAGTATGAAACTCCGTTTGGGGGGTCAGAACTGTTCATGTTACAATCGATAATTACTCTAAAGATTTTCTATAATCGCTTCAAAAAGTACAATCCCATCGCCTTTTTTTTCGGCGGATTTACCTGGGATAGCCTCACCCTAAAACGTATCGACCAAATCCTTGATAATTTCATCCTGTTGGTTTACCTGCTCGCCCTCGGCGGTTTGATTATTCTCGTGGCCTTGGTGGATAACGGCCGGATTCGGAAGCCGTTAATGTTAAAATACCGGGAGTGGTATCCGCTCGGCTTGCAGTTTTTTCTTGGCGGCCTTTTCAGCGCTTATGTTGTCTTCTATTTCAAAAGCGCTTCGTTTACCAAAACCGCTCTGTTTTTGGGCCTGTTGGTTCTTCTGTTGATAGCTAATGAATTTTTAGAAAAACGTCTCAAGAACATCTTTCTTCTCATCTCTCTCTATTTCATGGCGAGTTTCTCCTATTTTATCTTTTTTGTTCCCGTCGCTTTGAAAAAGATGAATGTTTGGACCTTTATCCTCAGCGGCGGGCTGAGTCTGATTCTTCTGTCGGCAATTCTGATCTTGTTTTACAAAAAAAATATTTTTCCCAACGTCAAACATCTTTACACATCGGCGGGATTGGTTTTATCGTTGTATCTTCTGTTGAACATCTTTTACTGGCAGAACTGGATTCCACCGGTGCCTCTTTCTTTGAAGCAAGGAGGAATCTACCACCATGTCAGCCGGAAAAGCGAGTCGGACCTGTATACCTTAAAGTACGAGAAACCAAAGTGGTACCGGTTTTACAGGAAATATGACAATCCCTTTCGATATGTCCAGGGCGATACCGTGACTTGTTTTACAGCGGTCTTTGCGCCAACGAAATTAACCAAAAAAATCTATCATCATTGGCAACAATTTTTCCCGAACCGGGACGAATGGCTGACCACAGATCGACTGGGATATGAAATCACCGGATATCGAGACGGCGGATATCGCGGGTACACTCGAAAGTTGCATGTGTCGCCAGGTAAATGGCGTGTGGACGTCGAAACCGAGGAGGGCGTGCTCTTGGGACGGATCAAGTTTGAAATCGAGGGGGTGGAAAAGAGGGTTCCGCTGAAAACCGTGTACCGATAAACAACTAAAATTCACCTACGTCGGGATACGCTCGATTTGCAATCGGCTCCCGCGCTTCCTCCACAGAACGAAACTCGATGTCTTCAAATCCATCGCCGTTTTCATCGGTAACACGCAAGTAGAAGCCCCAATCGCCGACGCTATTGGTCACCTTGAGCAGGAGTTTGTTGTCACCCGGATGTAACATCACGGTGATAATATCACTGTCCAGGGCAGCATCTTTTTGACGAAAAATCTGCCAAACCACTTTGTCGTTAAGCCACAATTTACAGGCTTCGTCGGTCGCGAGACGCAACTGTACCGGTCTTTTCTCCGGTGAATGAACGTAAAGCACGCCATAGCCCACCGCCCATGAGGAGGGTTTTAAAATAGCCGCTAAATCAACATAGCCGTCAGAGACCTGATCGTGAGCGGGCTGCCATTTCAGGACTCTGTCTCCAACATCGTAGGTTGCCTTTAAGTCCGAAACCTCTTCGGGAGGGAATCGGCGGTCAAAACCGGACCGGTTCTCAAACGGCCCGACCACCTGCCAGATTTTTTCAAGAGGCATCCCGACTTTACGTAAAACTGAAGCTTTTTCCTCCTGTCTTTCATACTTGGTATGGTACTGTGCAAGAAAGAGTTGTGCCTGCACCTCGATATCTTTGCGGCCGGCTTTTTGAGCGGCCTCGAGCAGATTAGTGACAAAAGAAAGGTCTGCTTGCTTGTTACGGGGCTCGAGCTCAATCGCTTCGATGCTATATTTCCAAGACATGCTGCGGCCTTGACTTGGGAATTGTGTCAGCAGGGAGAAAAAATCGTCGCGCTGTTGTTCGCAATGCTGACTCGCCTTTTCGTAATCCCCCATTCGCAGATAAAGAATCCCCAGGAGCATGTCGAATTGCAGTTTTTGTAATTCACCGGTTTCATTGCTTTTCAGATTTGTTAGGATAGGAATCAATTTTTCAGGCGGTAAATCGGCTTCCATACAAAAACGCACGGCTCCGTACGTCTCCATTGGCAATAAATGTCCTTCGGCGGATACTTTTAAATATCTTTGATAATAGGACTCATAAAGATCCCGCGCGGCTTGTGTTTCGCCAATGGATCGATACATCTCCCCTCCCAGAAGCGCCGTGGCAACTAAATTCGGAGAGGTTTTTTGTGCGAGCTCGAGATTTTTTTTCGCTTCATGAATCTTGCCGAAACGCCAATAAGTAGCCGCTCTTTTCGCATAAGCATACGCCTTTTGCACCGGGTTGGCCGTTTCGGAAAGCTGTTTATCAAAGTATAACAGAGCTTGGTGGAGATCATCTAATTCGCTATAGACATCGCACAGTTTTCGAATTGAGTTATCAAAGTCCGGACGACGTCCTAAAGCCTTTTTGAATGCTTTGGCAGCCTCCTTCATGCGGCCGGCCATCATCAAAATTTCTCCGCGGCTGTCATGGGGATTCGGCTCGTCAGGCGCGATCTTCTCATACTTATCCAAATATTTCAAAGCTGTCCTAAAATCTCCGCGAAAAGCATGAATGTAGGCGAGATGGTTGTAGGCGAGTTTCTCTTCCGGATCGAGATCGAGAATAAACTCATACTCTTGTCGCGCGCGGTCGTAATCTTTTAATCCGAACAGCAACTGGGCTAATTGCATTCGCGTCTCGGGATCATCGGGCTCATACTGCAAAAGTTCTTTCAAAGTCGCAAGGAGGCTGGAAATATCCCCGTCCATTTCCGCTTTATAAAGCCGCAACCAAATTCGATCGGGTTCGGAAAGCCGTTCCGTATGTAATTGTGCCTTCATGATAGCGGCATGGGCGTCTTGTGTCTCTCCCATTCTAAATTTAAGCTTGGCCAAAAGCATATACGCTTTTGCAAAAGAGGTGTCGATTTCAATGGCTTCATTCAAGCACGCTGCCGCTTCTGTGTAAGAAAATTTGTCAAAATTAACTAATGCCTTCGAATAACAGCGTAACGCCTCGACGGATTCCGTCACGTGAATTAATGACGCGATTTCCTCTTCGTCAATACCGTCCCGAAACGCGCTGCGCAGCTTTTCCGCAAGCTCATCAACCATGCGAAAAATTCGTTCCAAATTCTCGCCTTGAACTTGCTCTTTGCGTAAGATGCGGCTGGATTCAACATCGTGTAGTGCGGCATAGATTTCTATGCCGCTATCGTCGCGGTAAAATTTTCCGGAAATGATGGTATTGATTAGAGCCTTGCGCGCAGTTTTGAAAGCCATTTCTAAATTCATCGGAGCTGTTTTTTGAGATTGAGCTTCGCGACTCGAAACCAAGCGGGACATCTCGACAACCCGAATCGAGCTCGATTGGGATAACTCCGAAGAAAGCATATCGGCTAAACCTCGTTCGAGCCAGTCCAAACTGGAATCGGCGGTTTGGTTTTCGAATGGAAGAATCACAATCGAATGCTGCTCTTCTGGCGTCACATCGAGCACGCTCGCCGCAGATTGTATGTTGGTCGTGCGGTTACCGCTGGCAAGTTTTATTTTCCGGTTTTCTTGTTTTCCACAATTTGCAAAAACAAGAATGCAAGAAAGCAGGCATAACCCGATATGACGACGCATGAAATTCTCCTGAGATTTTTTGAACAAAGAAATTTGAGGCATCAACCTTTTTAGGTACGGTAGCATTGTATTTTAGTTGCACTTTATGTGATCGAATTCGTAACGATTTAGGATTGACGACCTACGGATTTACGACGATGAGATGATTTCAATCGCCTTGCATCTCGTAGCCTGCCTGAAAAGTGGCAGAGATTCGTAAAAACGGCGAATCTAATTTTATATGAGAAACTTAAACATCTACACCGTGTCATGCCCGAATGTTTTAATCTGGCATCCAGTTTGGTGTTAAATCATGGATTCCCGATAAAAGATTCCGGGAATGACAACTAATTCAAGTTTCTTGATGGTTCGTGTCTGTACGAAAACGACCATCTCTTCCCGAAGGCCTCCTGGTAGAGGGTAAATCCTTACTTGGCTCGGCGGGACGCCTTCGCGAAGAGGTTTTTAAATCGCGCATTTTTCG
>JBHHWX010000387.1:0-5911 GCA_046756745.1 bacterium
GGAAAACCACAGGCCTTGCCCACCGGGTGAATACCAAAATCTATTTAAACGGCCTTTACCTCTCGTCTGATGTTCTGCGATTACGAGGCATCCTTCGGGCTCCCCGCTTCTTGCCAGCCGTTTTGCGTACTCATTTGTCGATCTGATATCACCAAATGCAAGGATTTTTTGACCAATGATCTGATTTCTGAGCTGGCTTTGTATCTCTTCGCGATTAATTGGCGTCACGGTACTTTTCCCGAGGATGGAAATTGCGATGCACTTCTTTTAAATATTCGCGGTCAAGATGCGTATATATTTGAGTGCTTGAAATATCTGCATGCCCAAGCATTTCTTGCACAGCTCTAAGATCAGCTCCACCTTCGATTAGGTGGGTGGCAAATGAATGGCGGAAAACATGTGGAGAAACTTTTTTGAGGACCCCGGTTTTTACAACATAACTGCGCAAAATTTTCCAAAAACCCATTCTTGTCAGGGGGCTCCCTCGCCAGTTTAAGAAAACAAAATCTTTGCTATGTGGAATTCGAGCAAGAAGGGGACGAACTTTTTCCAAATAATCGGTCGTGCAACTCACAGCCTTTTTACCGATCGGAACAATGCGTTCTTTGTTTCCCTTTCCGACAACTCGGATAAATCCCTCAACGAAAAACAAGTCAATTGTTTTAACCGTAATTAATTCGGAGACGCGTAACCCGGTTGCATAAAGGAACTCCAGCATCGCTTTATCGCGAACACCGATGTTTTCCGATAGGTCAGGTTGTCGTAAAATCTCCTCAATTTCGAAAAAGTTTAAAGTAAGGGGCAGATTTTTAGGCTGTTTTGGAAAACTAAGATTTGTAGTGGGATCTGTTTCACAAATGTTTTCTCGAACTAAAAAACGATGGAACATTCTGATGGCAGATAGATTTCTCGCACTGCTGGCAGGAGCATAACCCATTGAGCTCAAGAGGCGGACCAGTTCGAGGATATCCGCTTGGGATACTTCGGCGACATTTTTTTTGCCGCTTTGTTCAAGGAAAGAAAGATACCGTTTCAGGTCATTGTGGTAGGATAAAGCCGTGTTTTTTGCGGCATTTTTTTCGATACGCAGGAAATTAAGGAATTCGTTAAGGTGCTCATCCATCAAATCACTCTGAATTCGGAAGGAGACCTTCTGAAAGCGAGAGGGCAATTCCGGAAAGCATGACTTCAGGACCCAACTTTGTAAAGTCTCCGGAAAGGAGACTCTCATCGACATTTGCATAAAGTGAGCAACCGGCTTCCTTTTCAATAATTAATCCGGATAAGTGTCCCTGGAATTCACCCATAAATGTGACTTCGCCAAGCATCTTGCTGACCACGTAGCCTGTGCAAAAGTGTAATTGTAGATGAGTATCTTGAGTATAAACGCTTATGAGATTTCCTTGTTGCTTCCCAATAGGAATAGCGGGATAAATCTCCAACGATATCTTCCTGCCGTCTTCTTCATTTTCAATGATAAATCGATAATTGTTCCCTTTGTATTTCGCTTTCACCCCAAGCACATCACCGATCTTTTTAATGTCCTCTTTTTTAAAATTCACACGTCGTCTCCATAGTATTTCCCAATGGCAAAACAAAACCCCGATTAAGTAACCGGGGTTTCAAAAGAATGAGCTTCGTTTGCATATCGGAGAAGCTATGCACGAACGACTTTTGTCGCGTGAAGGCCTTTTTCTCCGGATATGCATTCGAACTGGACTTCTGCACCTTCCTGCAGAGTTTTATAGCCGTCCATTTCAATTACAGAAAAATGAACGAAAACGTCTTCTCCGCTATCGTTCATGATGAAACCATAACCTTTGTTGTCATTGAACCATTTTACTTTACCTGTGTCCATTTGAACTTCCTCCTCCTTATTAATTTAAACCACTTAAAATATAATTATTATAATAATTTTTGTCAAGAAATTTTTAAAGTTGTGTCTTACTGACTCACGACAAGATGGAGGGTGTCCCCACTCGCGGCTGTTGTCCCGGCATTCAGAGTTTGGTCAATGACAGTATTGGGTAATAAGTCTTCATTGCGTAAATAAGTAACGTGTCCCAGTGTTAAACCTGCTTTTTGAATGCTTCTTTTCGCATTCTCAAAAGAAATACCGATCAAAGAAGGAACGATAACATTTTCAACAGGTTCTCCTAAGCTCACCGTAATATCCACTAAGGTGCTTGTTTTGACGTAAGAATTGGGGGGTATCGACTGCTCAATCACGACCAATGGAAGTTCATTGGGAACATATTTATACTCGCGTTCTCCGATTCGTAACCCCAGACTTTTCAGGGTTTCTTCGGCATTGGTTTCCGATAGGCCTTTCAAATCCGGCAGAAGCAGTTCTCGCTCTCCGATACTTAGTGTCAGATAGATTCTTCTTCCTTTCTTGACCAGTCGATTTGCACGTGGGTTCTGCTCAACAACATATCCAAAGGGTAACTGTGAGTCGTATTTTTCTCCTTGCTTAACGACTTCCAAACCCTGCAACTCTAATAATTCTTTAGCGGTGTCAAATCTTTTTGCGATAACATTCGGAACTGCCAACGCCTGGCCATGTTCTGTATACCAGGGCATGACAATCTGATCGAAAAAGAGGGCTAACCCGATGCAAATCACAAAAACAATCCCTAAAAAGAGGAGTACTTTTTTAGTGAATATCTTAGTAAAAATTCTTTTTAACATAAGGTCTCACTTTAATTTGATTAACCTAACCGAAAAAGTGCCATCAATGTGGTGTTTGTGAGGGAGAGTTTGCCAAAACCCATTTTCATCGGGTTGGAGATTCGAGCCGACCCCGATATCAAAGGGGTCTATTCTATAATCTCCATGTTGCTTTAGAAACCAATCGATAATGAACTCATTCTCCTCCGGCTCGATTGTACATGTACTGTACACCAAAACGCCATCCTTTTTTAGATTTCGCGATGCACTATCAAGAAGGGAACTCTGTAATTTTCGTATTCGATGAATATCATTGAGTGTCCTTTTCCAGCGCAAGTCTGCACGTCGCGACAAGACACCCAATCCGGAACACGGCGCATCTAAGAGTATTTTATCGACTTTCACAACCGGCAATTTCGTGCTATCTGCAACAATCGGTTGAATCTTCTCCAGCTTGAGGCGCTCGATATTTTGTTTAAGCATGTGAACACGGGGGTGGCTTCGGTCAACTGCAATCACACATCCGGTATCCTGCATCATATTTGTGAGATAGCATGCCTTTCCTCCCGGTGCGGCGCACATGTCTAAAACTCGCTCTCCTTTCCGGGGAGCAAGCAGCCGTGCTGCGATCGCTGTACTTTCATCTTGGACTGCAAAATGGCCGTCCTTAAATGCGGAAAGGGTCGTGAGATCCTGTAAGCTGCTGACTTTGATGAAATCGTCAAAGTAATGAGATTTTTCTGCCTCAAAACCGGCGTTATTGAGATCTTTGATCAGCCTGTTTGCACTGGTTCTCCGCGTATTCACCCGTAAAGTCGTGACCGGGCGACGATTGTTTTGCTCACACAAAAGCTTGGTTTCCTGCAGGCCATAGCGTTCCAGCCATCTACGGACCATCCATTCCGGAGGAGAAAAGTTGATAGCCAAGCCTTGAATCGGAGCTTCACGGAAACTCGGTAATTTGAGAGAATTTTCTTTACGTAAATAATTTCTGAGGACAGCATTGACGAGATTCCCCCAGCGCTTCCCCCCTTCTTGTTTCGCTTGTTCCACTCCTTCATTGATCGCGGCATAATTTGGCACACGATCTAAAAAACGGAGTTGATAAAGACTCACAGCCAAAATGCTTTTTAGGCGGCTCGATGCATCTTCGAAACACCCATGAAAACATTGGTTTAGCAGCCACTCGAGCTGGCCGCGCCATCGTAAGGCCCCGTTTACAATTTCGATCAACAGATTTTTGTCACGCTGAGTGAAGCGATGCTTACGAAAAGCTTCTGCTAAAAGAGCATCGGCGAATACGCCATTTTCTATGGCCTTGCGATAGATATCCACTGAGATTTTTCGCACGGATGGAACTGGGTTATCCAAGCCTCTCCCCTGCCGTTAAGTCATAACCTCTTAAAAACTCACCAGTGGTCATGCGTCGCTTTCCTTCAAGCTGTATCTCGAGTATTTCTAAACTTCCTGTTCTCGCGGCCACTGTAAACGTACTCTTTTTAGAATCAATATCGAGGATTTCACCAGGTTTTCCGTGTGTGTGGGAAACTGCGCTTAAACCGGAACGAAAAATTTTGAATATTTTTCCTCGCAAAGTTGTGAAAGCTCCGGGATGTGGGCTCAATCCTCTAATGAGATTGCGAATGTCTTGACTTTCCTTTGCCCAGTTAATTTCGCAGAGCTCCTTTGTCAGTTTAGGCGCCTTGGATACTTTCCCAAACTGCTTGAGCGGCTTGACAGTTCCGCTTTCAATCCGATTCACTGTTTCAAGGACGAGCTGTGCGCCAAGGTCTGCCAATCGGTCATGTAAATCCCCGGCGGTCTCATCGTCGCCGATTGGGATGCTCTTTTGCAGAAGCATATCGCCTGTGTCGACCTTCTCCTGAATAAAAAAAGTAGTTAGCCCGGTCTCTGTCTCGCCGTTGATAATCACCCAGTTGATCGGCGCCGCCCCGCGATATTTAGGTAATAATGATGCATGTAAATTCATCGTGCCCATTTTCGGTAACGTAAAAACAGACGGTGGTAAAATTCGAAAAGCGACGACGACAAATAAATCCGCATTCAAGTTCTGCAAAGCTCTGATGAAATCAGAATCTTCAAAATGGCGGGGTTGGAGAACCGGCAGGTCATACTTTAAAGCGTTTTCTTTCACAGCAGAAGGGCGAAGTTTTAAACCCCGTCCGACAGGTTTGTCTGTCGCCGTGACAACTCCGACGATTTGATGTTGGCTGTTTTGCAGGATGTTCAAGCTCGGCACGGCAAAATCAGGCGTGCCCATAAATAATATTTTCATATCATTCTTTGCCGGCGAAAGCGTACCTATCCTGTCGACTTTCTTGCGAAAGCCTTTTGAGCTTTTTGGCAAGCAGCTTTCTTTTCATTGGGCCGATCCTATCGATAAACAAAACTCCGTTCAAATGATCGATCTCGTGCTGTAGGACACGGGCGAGCAGGCCGTCACATTTTTCCTGATGCTCAATGCCGTTGATATCCGTATATTTGACTATGATCTTTTCAGGACGTCGCACATCTTCGCGGATTTCCGGAATACTGAGACATCCCTCTTCCAGGACAGCGGTTCCTTCCTCAGAAAGGATGACCGGATTAATAAAGGCTTTTGCTTCGACATCGTCTTCGATCAGCCCCATATTAACCACACAAAGTGAAATGCATTCATCGACTTGCGGCCCGGCAAGTCCGATGCCTTCCGCTTCGATCATGGTTTCAACCATATCCTCAACTAAATCCCGAATCGTTTGATCGATTTCAATGACCGGGCTGGTTTTTTGGCGTAAAACAGAGCTGCCATAAATCACAATCTTACGAATCGCCATTATCCTTCCCTAAAACTTTCGCTACTGAGCTTCTGGTAATCTCGATTTTTACGTTATCAGCTATTTGAACCAGCAGAGTTTGATCTTTCTCTTTTACCCCGGCGATTTTAGCGTGAATCCCCCCGGCAGTCACAATTTTGTCGCCTTTTTTTAATGCACTCACCATCGCCTGATGCTGCTTTTGTTTCTTTGCTTGCGGGCGAAAGATCAAAAAATACATGATCGCAAAGATCAAAATCATCGGTAAAAAAAGCCCGATTGAGCTTCCACCCTGCGGATCACTGCCTTTTTGTAACAATAATATGATGTTTAACACACCCTCCTCCTTCTCTTTTTGGGTTAATGAGTATAACTAGTGTCTGACCGAAAACTCAGAAATAAGCTCTAAGCCCCGTCCTCGGGGC
>JBHHWX010000388.1:0-5904 GCA_046756745.1 bacterium
TTGCAACTCTCATTAACATTTGTTATCTCGTTCCCACGTTTTACGTGGGAATGCCGCAGGACGCTTCTGCGTCCATTGTGACGAGGGGCATTGCAACTCCCATTAACATTTGTTGAGAAGATGTGAAGCCATGGGTCGCAGTCGATGCAAAATATTTAGCGACGAGGAAAGTGGGACTGGACGCTGAGCGTCCGGGCTGCGTTCCCACGCAGAGCAGGGGAACGAGATGTAAGAGCGGCATCTGGAAACAACAAGTCAAGCTCACCGCTAGTGACGCGCCGAAGCTGCATTACCACGCGAAGCATGGTAACGAGTAAGGAGAAATTGATTGTGATCTCACTCTACTGGAGTTTCTCACTTTTTCGAATCCTTTTTCTTCTTCAACAATGCAATGACATAATGTAGCGGCTCATTTTCAGGTAAACTTTGAAGATGCTTTTTAAAGATTTCAAGAAGTGTTTGTATTTTATGATCGGCCTTGCATTCTACAAAGACTTTTCCGGTTTTAAATCGCAGAAAAGCAAATATATCCATCGTTCCATTTCTGATATATTCAAATTCAACCGTTTATTTGGTGATACGAAACATTTGTCGATCATAATAAATTACCAGTTTATGGGACGTATTTTCAGGACAAGGTACTACTTCATAAATAAGGAGATTCCGGCACAAAGGATTGCCGGAACGACAGCACATGGCTGCTTATTTAGCATTTTTCAACAGAAACTAGCGAAGAGGTTTTTGAATCGTGATTTTCCAGTTTCGGTCAACCACTAACTAAATTCCTTTATTCTTTCACAGATAAAATCGCCGACTTCTCGCGTGCCGAGATTTCCACCGAGGTCGCGCGCGGTATTACCCGTCCTAATGGCTTCCACCACGGCCTTTTCGATTTGGGTGTTGGCGTCGGCAAAACCCAGGTGATCCAGCATCAAGCCCAGAGTCAGGATTGCGGCCAGCGGATTGGCGATATTTTTGCCGGCATATTTGGGCGCGGAACCGTGTACCGGTTCGAACATGGACGTGCTTTCCGGGTTGATATTCCCTGACGCCGCCAACCCCATGCCGCCTTGAATTTGCGCCCCCAAATCGGTGACGATGTCGCCGAACATGTTGCAGGTCACGATGACCTCGAACTGCTGCGGGCGTTTGATCATTTGCATGGTCAGCGCATCGATGTAGAAGTGTTCCTTTTCGATATCGGGATATTCTGCGCCCACCTCCTCGAAAGTCCGCAGCCAAAGATCGTGTCCGAAGCGCAGGGCGTTGCTTTTGTCGGACATGGTGACTTTCGGCCGATTTTTTTCTTTAGCAAATTCAAAGGCATAGCGAATGATGCGTTCCACACCTTTGCGCGTGTTCACGTCTTCCTGAATGGCGATTTCGTCAGGCGTCCCTTTTTTAAAAATGCCGCCCATGCCGACGTAGAGCCCCTCGGTGTTTTCACGAAACACCACAAAATCCACATCGGCTTCGGTTTTGTCATTCAGCGGACACAGTTTGCGGTCGGTCAGTTTCACTGGCCGGTAGTTCACGAACAAATCGAGCTTAAAGCGCAGTCCCAGAAGGATATCGCGCGCGTGCGTCATATCGGGAACCCGCGGATCGCCCAACGCTCCGATGAAAATGGCATCGTAATTTTGTCTGAAATCCTCAACCTGCTCTTCCGGCATGGTGGTGCCGTCGCGCAAATAGCGCTCAGCTCCGAAGTCAAAATGCTGTACGTCGAGCGGCAAATTGTGCAGCTTTTGGACCGATTCCAGCACTTTCATGGCCTCGCGGGTGACGTCGATACCGATACCGTCTCCGGGAATGATGGCGATTTTTTTTGTCTCTTGCATTGTGCTCTCTTCTTTTCTGGTGTTTGCCGGCGGAATTTAAGGAATGGCAGAGACAAATGCAAGGGACATTCTTTTTGAAATAAATGTAACCAATCACAGGAGATATCAAAGAGTTGGCATATTTTTGACGAGGATAACAGGATTCTCAAGATGCACAGGATTTCATTTTCAAGAATTTTATCATGTTACTCAGAAGTAAAAAGAAAAGTTAGAATTTTACATCCCGTAAATCCGGTTCATCCTGTTATCCAGTCAAAAAAAGATGAATACATTGTGATTAGACTTGAACCTTTCATTTCAAATGGTTATTTTTAGCGTTATTTTTTTTTACTTCAACTGGAATCGTGACCTAAACATGTGATCGCCGGAGGCGTTTTTGTATGAAAAAAGCAAAAGGAATTGTCTGGAATCTTCAAGATCTTTATCAAAGAGATGACGACCCACAAATTAATCGAGATATCGAAGCGGCTTACTCGCTGGCAGATGCATTCAATGAGAAATATCACGGAAAAATCGCTTCACCGGATTGTGACGCTGGCCGGATGCTCGCTGCGCTGCAGGCTTATGAAACTCTTATCGAGAAACTGTACAAGCCGTTGGTGATGGCAAATTTGCTGTTCACCGCCGACGGACGTTCGGATGCCTACAAAGCGCAGATTGCAAAAGTACAGGAAGCGAACACACGAATTGACAACAGGTCGTTGTTTTTTTCTTTAGAAATTCAAAAAATACCGGCCGGGCAGATCTCGGAAATGCTAGCGACCGGAAAACTGCAACATTATGAGCATTACATCGAGTCTTTGCGTCTTTTCACCCCATACGTGCTTGCGGAAAACGAGGAGAAGATAGTCAACAACAAGAATCTCACCGGCAAAACCGCCTTCGTCAATCTTTTCGACGAGTTTACCGCTGATTTTGAGTGGAAGCTGAAAATCGATGACGAGACCAAAACGCTCACCCAAAGCGAAGTACGGCAGTTGCTGTGGAACCAGGATGCCGGCGTGCGTGAGCGGGCGAAAAGAGCGCATGATGCAAAGTTCGGGGAACACGCCTTAATTTTTACCAATATTTTTGGAAATCTCATAAAAGACCACAGCGTTGAAATGGAGATGCGCGGATTCGAAAGTCCGATACAGCCAAGTTATTTGCGCAACAAAGTTTCGGGTGATATTGTCGAAACCATGATGCAAGTCACGACAAAGAAGTATCCTCTGGCGCAACGTTATTATCGCATTAAGGCCAAGCTTCTCGGGTTACCGAAATTGAAAGGGAGCGATCTCTACGCACCGGTGACGAAATCTGATCGGGTTATCCCTTTTGACGAAGGAAAGACTTTGGTTGTGGAAAGCTTTCACGATTTTTATCCGGAGTTCGGAAGCATTTTGCAGAGGGCTTTTTCGGAAAAATGGATTGATGCCGAGATCCGTCCGGGAAAACGCGGCGGCGCATTTTGCATGAGCGCTATTCCTTCGCTGCACCCCTACGTTTTGATGAACTATGTTGACGACCTCAACAGCGTTTACACCCTGGCCCACGAGCTCGGACATGCGCTGCACAGTGTCTTAGCCGGTGAAAAGCAAACACTCGTGACCTTTCACCCGCCGTTAGTTTTGGCTGAGACCGCTTCTGTTTTTGGCGAGATGCTGCTCACGCGACGGCTTCGTTCTGAAAAACTCGACCATGAAACACGCGTTCAAATTCTGGCCTCGAAGTTAGAAGACTTTTTTGCAACGATTTTTCGACAGACGATGTATATCCAATTTGAGTTAGACGCGCATCAGCAAGGCGCTCAACGACGACTCAGCCCGGACGACTTTTGTGATCTGTGGGTCCAGCATCGCGACGAAATGTATGGCGAGGTCGTGGATTTTTTAGACGAGGAAAAATGGTATTGGGCGGTCATCCCGCATTTTATTCATTCTCGTTTTTATTGTTACGCCTACACATTCGGCGCTTTATTCGTATTGGCGCTTTACAATCAATACGAGCAGCAAGGAGAGGCCTTTGTACCCCTCTACCGGGAATTGTTAGCGGCCGGTGATTCCACTTGGCCCAATGAGCTGGTCGAATCCATCGGCTTGGATTTTTCCAAGGCTAGCTTTTGGCAAGGCGGGCTCAACGTCATCGAGAACATGTTAGATGAATTGGAGGATTTGGCGAGTGCGACCAAATCTTCCTAAAGAGTCTTTGGCCGAAAACATAGTTTTTGAGTGTCATTGCGAGCGCCTCTCAGCGAAGCAATCTCCCCTCTGTAACGCACTTATCGTTACCCACAAAAGGGTCACTTACAGGGAGGTTTATAAGAGGCCGGGTGCCAAAACGCCTGAAAATAAATTTTCAGGCTCACAGCTCAAGTCGGCTTAAGCCGACTATCTCCCGCGTAAATTCTACCAAGCTCAGTCATCTTTCGATGACTTTAGCTCTAAGCCACGAATTCATCGGCGAGATCTCATCCTATTTGTGTCCACCCGTGATCGGTTACGGATTATTGGATTGATGGATTACTGGATTCTTGTGACTGTTTTTCATTGATCCATGACTCCATCAATCCATCGTTCCGTTTTCATAACGCGACCTTTGACCTTTTGAAAGTTTGCACTATTTTACAAAAGATGGGTTGTCATAACATGACGTCTTATGCAATTCATGATTCTGTCTGTATTAGTAATAGCAAGGGAAAATTGAGTACTCTCTTGCAGTGTTAACTTTTTTGTCGGGACTGTCGATTGTAAAATCACAGCAAACGTGAAACGTGAGATGTGAAACGTGCCTTTCAACATGGTGTGTTTGGGAGGGGCACGTCTCATGTTTGACGTCTCACATCTCACAATTATGCATCTCACAATTATGTTCCACAGAAAGCATGTCATGTTTTTTGTAAAAAAAGTGAAAAAGATGAGAAGGTATACCCTCGATTTAATAACCCAAAGAACAGGAGTTTGTCGATGAAATATCTGGTAACCGGAGGCGCTGGCTTCATCGGTTCGCACATCGTGGAACGCTTGGTTCGTTCCGGAGAGGACATCATGATCGTCGACGACCTTTCTACAGGAAAGCTTGAAAACATTCAGGCGTTTCAAAACAACGTCCGGTTTGTTCAAGGTGACATCCGGGATAACAAACTTATGTTAGAAGTCACCCGCAATGTTGACGTGGTTTTTCACGAGGCCGCGGTCGCATCGGTAACAAAGTCGGTCGAGGATCCCATTGGCACGGATTCCATCAATGTCGGCGGCACCGTGAGTCTTCTGACTGCTGCGAAAGAAAATAACGTGAAAAAAGTGGTGTTTGCCTCGTCTGCGGCAATTTATGGCGACGACCCGGAGCTTCCGAAACAGGAAGATATGGAGCCAAATCCGCTGTCGCCTTATGCGTTCCACAAATTGGCCGGAGAGTATTATTGCCGCTTGTTCCATCAACTGTATGGATTGCCCTGTGTTGCGTTGCGTTACTTCAATGTTTTTGGACCGCGCCAAGACCCGTCTTCACCCTACAGCGGCGTTATCTCCATTTTTATGGATCGTTTCAAAAAAGATGAAGAGGTTACCATCTTCGGTGACGGGCAACAAAGTCGTGATTTCATCTACGTGGAAGACGTTGTCCGCGCCAACCTTGCAGCAGCACGAATGGAGTTTGACTCTGTCCCAATCATCAATGTCGCCTGCAACAAATCCAACACCTTGCTCGATTTGATAAAATATTTGAGACGCATCTCCGGTTCTTCGCGAAATCCGAATTATGCTGACGAGCGCCTGGGAGATATCAAACACTCTCGCGCGGATAATACACGCTTGAAGACGCTTCTCGATGTCGTTCCACAGGTGAAGTTTTCCGAGGGATTGCATCGATTGTGGGAAGCAGAGTAATCAAAAATCGCAACAGGTCACCGAGTGTAAAATTTTGGACGCTGATGAACGCTGATAAACGCTGATTCATAGAAAATCAGCGTCCGAAAAAAAAGCGGGTGAACGATTATCAAAAATTTATATTGTGTGGCATTGCCAATGCAACAGGCTTCGGTCTAAACAGGGCACGCTCGGCGAGACGCCTTCGCTAAGTTAAA
>JBHHWX010000389.1:0-5890 GCA_046756745.1 bacterium
CGCCTGATGATTACACCGCCACGAGCGGTACGTTAACCATTTTGGCGGGCAACACAACCGGTACGATAAATGTTGCGATAATCAATGATGTTCTTGATGAAAATACCGAGACCTTCACGGTTGATTTGAGCAACCCGAGCAATGCCACCATCGCGGATAACCAAGGGGTCGGCACCATTAATGATAATGATATCCCACCGACGATAACCATCAGTGATGAGACCGAGAACGAAGATGTGGGGACTATGAGCTTCACTGTGACGCTTTCCGAAGCAAGTTCAAAGGACATCAGCGTGGACTTTACCACCTCCGACGGCACGGCAGGTGCTCCTGATGATTACACCGCCACGAGCGGTACATTGGCCATTTTAGCGGGCAGTACTACCGGCACCATCGATGTCACCATTATCGACGATGCTCTGATCGAAGACACCGAGACTTTCACGGTAGATTTGAGCAACCCGGTGAATGCGACGATAGCGGATAACCAAGGGGTCGGCACCATTTTGGATAATGACGGCCTCGTCTGCGACCTCTCAGTCGATCCCGACTCTTGGGATTTTGGCGATGTCGAAGCAGGGACCTTTGTAGACAAAATGTTCGTTCTCTCTAATTCACCCAATGCGACAGCCAATTGTGTGGGCAGCGGCAGCCTTACCGGCGACCCGGAGTTTACGATTGTCAGCGGCAAGGATTTTGATATTGCACCGGGTGAGACTCACGAGCTTGTCGTTCGATTTGCGTGTCCGGGCGATCCTGGCGATCCAAATGCAACCTTGCGTCTGGAAAGTGACGACCCGGACGGCCCCATCGACGTACCCCTGACCGGTAATTGTGTGATCTTGGTTTGCGATCTCTCGGTCGATCCCGGTTCCTGGGATTTTGGAGACGTCGAATCCGGTACCTTTGTGGAGAAGAAATTCATCCTCACCAATGCACAAAGCGCTACGGCGAACTGTCAAGGCAGCGGCGACCTCACAGGCGCCCCGGAGTTTTCGATTGTCAAAGGTAAAAACTTTGATATTGTGCCGGGTGAGACCCACAAAATAGTTGTGCGTTTCGACTGCCGGGAAAGTGGCGGCGACCCGAACGCTACCTTACGTCTTTCCAGCAATGATCCCGATGGTCCCATCGACGTGCCCCTGACCGGTAATTGCGCGTTTCTGAATGTTCCGGATATTGCCGCGATTCCGACTCTGATAAACTTTGGTAACACCAACGTGGGTTCCAGTAAGGAAAAGTCATTCAAATTGCTGAATGAAGGGCCGGCTGATCTGGAAGTCAGCAGCACACAATTAGCCGGATCGAACGCATCCGAATTTGAGGTCAGCAATGCGGACGCGCCATTTGTGCTTCAACCGGGAGAAAGCCGCGACATCACGGTTTTTTTCAAACCCAATACGGGAGGTGAAAAGACCGCTCGTATCAAATTCTTCAGCAATGATCCGGATGAAAATCCTTTCCTTGTCAAATTTAGAGGCACCTCTCTTGGCGAGCCGGGGGTTCCCGATATCGCCGTCAAACCCGACAGCTTGGATTTTGGCGACGTCGATGTAGGAACGGAATTGGATTTGAAGATTATGGTGTCGAATGAGGGGTCGGCGGATCTGGAAGTCAGCGCCACAGATTTGACCGGCGCGGATACGGATCAGTGGACGGTTACCAAAGGGGCTGCGCCATTTACACTTGCGCCTGGAGACAGCCAGGAAGTCACTGTATGTTTTAATCCGACATCTGCCGGCGCGAAAAACGCTACGTTGCAGATACTCAGCAACGATCCGGATGAGAATCCCTTTGATGTTCCGTTAACTGGCAACGGCATAGATGGAGGACCAATAGAGCCCGATATTGCTGTGGCTCCGGATAGTCTCAATTTTGGCGATGTCGAAGTGGGACAGGAGTTGGATTTGATGATGATGGTATACAATGAGGGGTCGGCAGATCTGACGGTCGATTCCACAAATGTGAGCGGTCAAGACTCGGATCAATGGAAGATCACTGCTGGAGGAGCGCCTTTCACGTTGGCCCCGGGTGACAGCCAGAAAGTTACCGTTTGCTTCAATCCAGCATCCACGGGTGCAAAAAGCGCGACCTTGCAGATTCACAGCAATGACCCTGATGAAAGTCCTTTAGACCTACCTTTAAACGGGTCGGGTTTCGTTAGTCAAGTTCAGGAGCTCACGATTACATTTGGCGAAGGTGACGACGTCGATTTTAGCGATGTGACTTCCGATGCTTTCCTCGATAAGCGCAAAGATGACTTTAATATGGGGGCGACAAAGTTTATACGCGTAGGAAATAGCGGCAGCCCCAATACGAGACCCTATCGTTTCCTGATTAAATTTGACTTTATTCCCGGATTACTTTCTTCCGGCGTGACGGATGCAAGTCAAATAGTCGATGCTTGGATTGAATTGAATGTGTATTCCAGCGAAGGGGATGGCGAAGAAGGCCTGTCTATCGATGCCCGCAAATTATATAGAGATTGGGAAGAAGGCAATACAGACTATTCTCAAGCTAAAATTGATGAAGTCACCTGGAATGCTGCAAAACATAATAATGTAAATTGGACGGAAGCTGGCGCCGGAGATGTAACTGAAGACCGGGATGCGATAGCTGATGATACAAAGCTCGTCAATTCTACCGGGCCGGTAACCTGGGATGTAAAATCATCTGTTATCTTTATGTTTGAAAATAACAGCAATTCGGGATGGTTATTGCAGTCTCAGGATGAAAATAAAGATAAGTACTACCGTCTTTACAGCTCTGAACACCGCAAAACATCACGTCGTCCCAAATTAACCGTTATTGTCAAAGCGACCGCCCCGTCTCAGGCAATGTTGAACGCCAAGTCCCGAGGGAAACCTCAGGAACGGAATACGGACCTGTCCATTAATCCGGATAGGAATCTGATGGGTGAGCAACAGGAGAATTCGAATCCTAATGTACCAACTGAATTCAGGTTAACCCAAAATTATCCGAATCCTTTTAATCCTGATACCCAGATTCGTTATGAGCTCCCGGCTTCAGGTATCGTCACGCTCAGCATTTTTGATATTAGGGGTCAAGAAATTAGGAGGATATTAAATGCGGTCAGTAAGTTCCCGGGTGTCTATGAGGTCAAATGGAATGGGCGGGACAACTCAGGTCTAACCGTATCTTCGGGCCTGTACTTTTATAGAATACTGATAAAACCTCAAGATATGAGTGGCTCTCCATTTATTCAGACGAGGAAGATGACTTTATTAAAATAACGGCAAAAGACGAACCGTGCCACGTGTTTTCAAAATGCGTGGCACTTCGTCGATTACAATGCCGAATTCCTTTTTAGACTGAAATCAGCGATTTGAGGACAATCACACACTCCTGTCATATCGAATAAAGCGAAAAATCTGATCCCCCATGGAAGCAGCGCTTACAAATTCCACGCTACAGTCATTCTTTTACTCAAGAATTACGAGCTCGCCGCGAAGGGTGTTCTCCCTAAAAAAAATGCCGCCCAACGCGTCTCCCAAACGCCGAGCGGCTACCCACATCCGGCCGGGCCTCAAAATAGGAGGAACCGGACTCTCACACCACCACAAAAGTTCTAAAGTTCTGCGGCTTCTCTTCTATAGATACTATATTTATGAAAATCCTCTCAAAAATATTGAAAAAAGTTAAAAAAAATGGACAAAAAATTTTAACCAAGCGGCTTTGCAAAAATAACTAGGTGAATTTCACCGAAAAAAGGCATAACGATTACAAAAATCCGCCCACAGAAATAGAAATCCCGCAGAAATAAACCTTATTGAATTCTTTGTTCTTTTGTTTCACTATTGAACATTGTACATGCGTCAAACATGATCATACGAGGAATCACTTAATTGAAAAGTGAATTTAACTGATTTATAAATTTGCAGTTACGCTGGGCTGCCGAAAGTTGGCATGTAAGTTGCACAGTAGTCAAGTGAATTTACTTAATACATGAAATACATGGAGGTATTAATCATGAAGCAGATGAGTCGACTTGGAACGGGGATTTTTATCGTGACTCTTCTGATGCTGGGACTTTCTAATAAATGGATTTATGGGAAAGTCCCGGTTAATTTTAAGAGTCTCTCAGCTTGCCTTGAGGAATATCTCTCTGCAGATAAAGACGGTCTCAAAACGTCTATTGCGTCCTCGATCAATTCTTTGTTTATCAAGCACGATGGTTCCGGCCCAACCGCTATGATCATTTTAGTGGCTTATAGTGATGAGCTCACGCGTCCGGTGCAAGAGCTCACGAAATCGAGCCAAACGCCTCTTGTTTTGTCGATTTCTACGTTGCCCTTTAAAGAAGTTCATTTTGATCCTATGGAGATTGTTTTTGAGCAGGATGACCGCGTTTGGCATCCGAATCCGGAATTGGAAAACGATGTTTTCCCTTTAGGGTCTGGGAGTCAATTCGGTGGATTGATTACTCACAGCGAGATTCAGCAAGGGGTGGTTTTGCTCCCGGAGACATTTGATGTCGAGCGACCGATTACGATACGTTATTTATCCAGCGAACGGGTTTTAAAGTTTTAAACTCGTGTCGCCTCGTAATTAACAACAAGAGATCCATATCTCCCTCCGAAAACTCCAGGCCGAAAGGTTTGGAGTTTTTTTTTACAAGTCAAAAGTGTAGGATAAACCGGTCATAAAAATTTGACCCGCGGGAAAGTTCTTACCGGAAAGACTGAACCTCACGGAGAATTCGTATTCCAACGACTTGAAAAATGTTCCCCAGATTCCGGGTCTGAAGTAAAGAATTCTTCTTTCGGAATTACTGAGCTGGAAGTTAGAATTTTCTGATAGAGCTGTAAACTCCTGTCCCCAAAATCCTTCTAACAAGGCTTTGACCCCGATATTTTTATACACTGTGACACCTGCCTCGGCTCGAAACTCCAGTTCATCGCCAGGATCGAGATTGGTGGTTTCCAAGTCAGGCTCAAAACGAAATCGATATTGCAGCATTAAATTTGCATAAGCCGGGATTGGCCAAAAGGAACGGCCAAACTCAGCGCCGATTTCCAAATCCCATTGACCGTCCCCGATGGGTACGACTTCGGAATCCTTGTTAAAGAACCCGGTCGGCGCTTTGGCCCCAATCCGTAAGGTTGTGACGATGGGGTCAAACGGAAGCCGGTAGCGTGCGGCAAATCGGATGTCCCCTATATCGTTAGTAGAGGGCCGCTCCGGGTTGACCTCATCTTTAAAAGCAATATCATAATAGGGAAGCTGGAAACGGAGCTCGATATGATCGGTAAGGCCATACCATAAGTCAAAAATAATCGCGCTTGTTTCAATTTTTCCGTTAAAAAAATAGGGTGTTTTTTGGCCATTTCTGCACGTCGCGTCGCCGCAAACAATGTTTATCGAGGCATACCGGTCGGATGTTTGTTGCACCAGAAAAGTTGACTTTACCCAGAGCTGCCTTTTTTTGAGTGTCCATGCGCCGGCATGGAGTTGATGGGCCGCGATGAAAGAAGTGCAAACTAAAATAAAGAAAATAATACGTTTCTGCATTGAGCTCATTCCATTTCTCAAGAATGTTTCTAAGAATAAGATTAATTTGTGTCTGAACGAAAACTCGAAAATGCGCGATTTAAAAACCTCTTCGCAAAGACGTCCCCGCCGAGTCAAGTAGGAATTCACCCTCGGCCAGGCGAACCTTCGGGAAGATACGGTCGTTTTCGTTCAGACACGAATTCGCTTTTGGAAAAGTTACACTATCTAAACAAAGACACTGATTTTATTATTCCTATGGTCACTTTTTGAATTTTTCTTGTTTATTATCAGCATTATGTTAAATTAGTTTTTACATGAAAACAGCAAAGCACAGTGAACCCGGTATTTGTGAGATTTTCGATATCGACTGTGCCAA
>JBHHWX010000390.1:0-5879 GCA_046756745.1 bacterium
TTATCCCCTAACTACTGTTTTTGTCAAAAATGGGAATGGAATTTGCAGAGATTCTGTATTCTATATAAATGGACGTTCCAAAAATATAAACTTAATGAAACATGTTATATGAGATTAAAATCCACTAAACAGAAACGATTTCGGACTCGAAGTCTCCTCCTACTTTTGTGCTCATTTTTGTTTGTTCTTGACGCAGTTGTCGCACAAACGAACACTTACTCTTCCAAATTATTTCCAACTCCGGAAATTCTGAAACCTAACGTGGAGTTTTGGAAAAATATTTATTCGAAACATTCCGAACGCGACGTGGTGATACACGATTCCGAAAATTTGGGCGTCGTTTACCAAGTAATCAATCTGGACTCCTTATTCCGGGGACTTCACATAAGCCGTCGCTTGCAGTGGAAAAAAATAGAAAACATCAAAAAAGGTTACAGAGCCATCCTTCTGAAACTTTCCCGGCGTAAAAACCTGCGGTTAGAATCGTTAAAAGGAAAAGATAAAGCCGTTGCGGCCTTATTTGGCAAAGAGTTGAGCTCAAAACGGCTGCGCCGGGCAGCACGAAATATTCGCGCTCAAAACGGGTTGCGGGAACGTTTCGAATTAGGTTTGAAACGATCCGGTCTGTACATCGGGAAAATGCGCGAAATATTTCTTGCCGCCGGATTGCCATTAGAGCTTCTGGTGCTCCCGCATGTCGAATCGTCCTTTAATTACCGGGCTTACTCGAAGTTTGGCGCCGCCGGGGTTTGGCAGTTTACCCGATCCACCGGACGGCGTTTTATGAAAATCAATTATGAAGTTGACGAACGCCTCGATCCGATTCGGGCGACCCAATCGGCAGCAAAGCTCTTAAAAGCAAATTATCAAGCTCTCGGCAGTTGGCCGCTCGCGATTACAGCCTATAACCACGGCAGGGCCGGGATGAAAAGAGCCAAAAGAAAGCATGGCAACGATATTAGTAAAATCGTGAAATATTACCGAAGCCGGAGCTTCGGTTTTGCGTCTCGAAACTTTTATTCGGAATTCCTCGCGGCCTTGCATGTAGCAAACAATTATCGCCACTTTTTTGGCGAAATCGATTTTTATCGGCCACGGGAGTATACGACATTCGTCTCGCCGGATTATGTTTCCGTGAAAACGTTGTCTAAGACTTTGGGGATCGAGGCAAGAGTATTTGCAGAATTCAACCCGGCTTTGCGACGTCCCGTTTTGCAGTCCCGAAGACGGATTCCTAAAAATTTTACACTTCGAATCCCCCTGAATGAGAATCTCGACATCGAAGCCATGTATGCGAAAATCTCACCTAACTTGAAGCATGGCGACCAGGTTCGTCCTGAGTGGCATAAAGTCAGACGCGGTGAGCACTTGAGCTCGATAGCTCGAAAATATCGTATCCGCCTCAGCGAGCTCATGGCTGTAAACAACATTAGAAACGCCAATCGCATCTATGTGGGACAGAACTTGCAGCTTCCTTTCGGTTCGACAAATGTGGCGTCCATAAGTCCTCCGCAAATTTCCCCCGAACCGCCGAAACAGCTTGCCGATGCCACCGGTTTAATAAAGAAAACCGAGGAAACAGTATTAGATGTACAGCCGGTCGAACCGGTCGATTATTTGAAACCTGACTTAACCCCGGCAAGTGACGTTCAAGCAGAGACAGAGAAACCAGATTCCAAGATACAGATGAGCGAGCAATTTGATATCAACCCGAAAAAAGCCCCGACGCAAAGCCAACGCGTTGAAGAAGATATGGCGCTGGCCCTGCCAGGTCATTATGTGGCGCTGACCAGGTCGATGGATGTGAGGGTGATGCGGGTTCCACATACAGAGTCCGCTCAGTTTGAGGTTCGGGATTTAGCTTTCCCGGAAAACGGCCAGGTTACGGTTGAGCCGGATGAGACAATCGGGCATTTTGCAGACTGGCTGGGGGTTCGAGCGGCTAAAATCAGAACGATTAACCGGCTTTCCTACTGGCAGCCAATCCGTGTTGGGCAGCCGATATGGCTTACCTTCAAAAATGTCACCCCAGAGGAATTTCATCGACGGAGATTGGAATATCATCAGGGTATAGAAGAAGATTTTTATCGAAATTTCAGTATTGAAGGCGAGAAGCCGTACAAAGTCAAGAGAGGTGAAAACATTTGGGTCATCTGTAATCGAAAATTCGAACTTCCGTATTGGTTGGTTCAAAAGCATAATCCGGGTAAAGACCTTTTGCGTTTGATGGCCGGCGAAACCATCATTATCCCAATCGTTGAGGAGACGGCTCAATCTCTCTGAACCTGTCGGGTAAAAATTCACAAACTCAACAATCCACCTGAAAGCGCGCATCCTGTGTGCGCTTTGACAGGATAACAGGATAAACCGAATTTACAGGATGATTCTTTCTGTTATCCTGTCAAAAATATGCCAATTTTTTGATTATCCCCCGTGATTGGTTACTGTCATATCATTCTGCCGAATGATAACATTAATCACAAAGTCACAAAGGGCCACGAAAGACGAGCAAAAAAAGAATGAAAAATCCCATCGAACCGACAGGTAAAACATCATGATTCATCACGGGGTTAAAAAAGAAGTCTTAAAAAACGGACTGACCGTACTCATCAAAGAAAAGCATGACTCGCCCGTGGTCGCGATTTTTACATACGTAAAAGCAGGTTATTTCAACGAGCCGGACAGGCTGATCGGCATATCTCATCTGCTCGAGCACATGTTTTTTAAAGGCACCGCGACCCGGGCCGTTGGCCAAATCGCACAAGAAACAAAAATGCTCGGCGGTTTTCTCAATGCGAGTACGATTTACGACCACACTTTGTACTACACCGTGTTACCGAGCCGGAGTTTTGCTCAGGGTTTGGACATTCAAGCAGACGCCTTGATCAATAGCCAGTTCGCTCCTGAAGAATTGCGCAAAGAAACCGAAGTTGTGATTCAAGAGGCCAAACGAAAGCTGGACACGCCGTCTGCTTTCGCTCGTGAAAAGATGTTTGAGCTGGCTTTCGACAGGCACCGCATGCGCCGCTGGCGGATCGGAACCGAAGATGGGCTGCGGGCTTTGACACGAACCGACTTTTTGGAATTCCACAGAAATCATTACCGCCCCGAGAACATTATCCTGACGATCGTTGGCGACATCAAGTCTGAAGAAGCTCTCAAACAAGTCGAAAACTATTACGGCGATTTTGAACAAGGAACGGTATTAAAGGAATCATCCCCACCCGAGCCCCGGCAGCAGGACTTTAAGTATTGCCAAATCCAAGGGGATATCCAACACAGCCGCTTGGTTATGGGATTTCATACCGTAAAGATGTTTCATCCCGACGCCGTCGCTTTAGAGATATTAGCTTTTCTCCTTGGGCGGGGTCGCAGCTCACGCCTCTATCAGACACTCAAACAAGAATTAAACTTGGTGCAGACGATAGCGGTACCGCATTATGACCTGCAGGATTTAGGTCTGTTCATGGTTGAGTCAAGCCAGGAGCCAAACAATCTCGAGGCTGCCGAACAGAAGATTTTCGAAGAGTTAGCAAAAATCAAAAGCAACGGGGTGACCGAAGCGGAATTAACCAAATCGAGAAATGTCCTGGAGCTGCAGTACGCCTCGAATTTGCAAACGGCTTCCGGACAAGCCGGGCTGCTGGCTGCTTACGAGGCGTTCGGAAGTTACACCCTCGCCGATGAATACCTGCAAAAGCTGTCCCGAGTTACAGAAGCGGACATTTACCGGGTTGCGAACACATACTTAAGAATCGAAAACTGCAGCTTGTTAGAGTATGTGCCCCAAAGCTTTGAGGCTCCACCTGCGGCGGCGGCCACGAAACAGCGCCAACTCGGAAAATATCTGCAGGGCGCAGAGGCTGACCGCCAAAAAGCGGAATTGTCCGGTTGCGCGCTCAAAGCTTTCGAGCTTCACCCAAAAAACGTCTCTGCAACGAATGTCAAACGTTTTGTTCTTCCAAACGGCGTCACGCTTGTGGTCAAACCCGATCACCGGCTTCCTCTGGTCTCTGCCGGTTTTTTTCTGAAGGGCGGCAGATTGCATGAGAATGCAGATAATGCCGGAGTGACAGGATTGATGTTACGAACCTCGCTCAAAGGAACTCAAAACCGATCTGCGACCGACATCGCTCTTGGAATCGAAAATCTCGGAGCCAGCATCCACATTTCAAATGATCCCGATTCTTACAGTTACCGGTTTCAAATCCTTGCAAAAAACTTTGAAGCAGGACTTAATATTTTAACAGATGTGATGCTTTACCCCGCTTTCCCGGAACAAGAGTTACTCAAGGAGAAAACAACCACTCTCAACGCCATTTTACAAGAAAAAGACGACATGTTCCGCCATCCCTTAACGATGTTTTACGCAGCTTTTTTTGGAAAACATCCATACGGGCTGCCGGCGTACGGAATGCCGGACGTGATCCAAGATTGCGTGAGCGAGCGGCTTCTTACCTGGCACACCCGTTGTTTGCAACCGAACAAGCTTATCGTGGTGCTTGCCGGCGATATCGAATCGGACCAAGCGCGTGATTTGATCGCCAAAAGGTTCGGGAGCTTGGAAAGCACAGGAGATTCGAATCGCGAGACGGTATCGATACCCGAATTGGAAAAAATCGAGGAAGCCGTCGAGCTTCGTGAAAAGGAGCAGACAGCCATTGTCTTAGGATTTCCCGGACCCGCGTTTACGGATCCGGAATATTATCCGCTTCTGGTGTTGCAAAACGCCATTTCCGGTTTGGGAGGGAGATTTTTCGAAGAGTTGCGCGGTAAACAAAGTTTGGCCTACACCGTTTCGGCTTTCCTGGTTTCCCGGCTGTGCGCCGGCGCCTTTGTCTCCTATATTGCCACGTCTCCCGAAAAAGAAGATCTCGCCAGAGACGGTTTGCTAACGGAATATCAAAAACTGCTGCATACACCCCTGGCTTATGAAGAGTTGCAACGTGCGATTCAATATACCATTGGCACTTATCAAATCAGCTTGGAGACCAACTCTGCGAAGATGGCTCATTATGCGCATTATGAATTGCTGGGCAAGAGTCTCGATGAAGTTGAGAAATTTACAAGCCACGTTGAGCAGGTGACGACAGACGACATTTTAAAAGCCGTCAATAAATATTTTGATGTGAAACGTTATGCTATGGGGATTGTCCGGGGGAAAAAGGATTAGACTATCTATGATTCTGTTGATTGATAACTCTCGGGTTAGAGTCAAGTTATTTTTGTGACCTCAGTTCCATCCCATTGTTATACAGCGCCTCAATTACTTGCAAAAACCCAAATTGATCGAATACCTGCACGAACTACTCCGCCTTCAGACGCCCCTTCATATCAGTGTATGCAGCATCGACTAGCTTGATTAGCACCGTAGCGTCGACATCGCTTTCGGGCCTGAGCTTCACATGGCGCATGTACTTGCCGGTGCCTTCCAGCAGACCATCCGGATCGGCAAGCTCGGTGCCACGGAAGAACCCGACATTGACGTGAGCTTTGAAGGCGTTGACATAGGCGAATGCGGCATCCTCTACACATGCGGTGGGATGACCGTCATGCAATAACTCTCGAACATCGTCTCCACAGTCGCGCATAACCTCAAACCAGCGCTGCGCGATTGCCCCCAACTCTCCCGCATGTTCATGCATCCAGGACTCGATAGCTGGATCTCGCCTGACCGCACTTGTAAATCGAAAGAGTTGGCTCATAGCGATTTTATTCCCATGCTGCACCAGTAAGCTGGAAATCCAAACCTTGCAGTCTCCAGCACCGTATAATCGGGATAGGGCGAGGCCTCACGACCCCGCTCCTCCCCACACCACCAGGCATACGGATCACGTACCAAGGCGGTTCGGTTGGGCAAGTCAGTTAGTAACCGACCG
>JBHHWX010000391.1:0-5875 GCA_046756745.1 bacterium
TCAAGATTTTTATTGGTTTTGTTAAATTTAATCAACCCCTTCAAAAATCGTCTTTTGTAAAGCAAGTTATATGCCAAAAAACGTTAGCAGTTTTTGTTTGCAGAATAAATTAATTTTGCTACCTTCGTGATATCATTTTTCGTAACCGGTTACAGGGTCTTAATCTTTTTTTTGACAGGATAACAGGATAGACCGGATTTACAGGATTTTTTCATAGACTGATAACTCAAGGGTATGATAAGCTTTGTAGGAAAAACCTATCACTGTTTCTGTGATTGGTTATAAATTTTCTTCTTTGAATGTTATCTGCAACTTGTTGAATTTTAATCACGTAATAGAAATCGGTTATCACATATTCTGTTGATTTATCACTCTGTCAGGGTTAGAGTCTTACAAGATGTCTGTATATGGTATTTATAAGAGTATATCATCTATATATAGTACATATAGTACATAGCATTAACCCTGACAGAGTTATTCAACAACGTCATCACTTCTTGGAAACGAACCGAATTTGAGAACTTCCATGTCATCAGTCAAATCTCTTGTGCTCACCGCCTTGATAGGCGCTGCCGGCGCTTTTGTTTATTTCTCGCTGACTTTCGATTATTCTCCGCGCTCCGCAGTTGATTTAAAATTGCACCGCACTGAAATTTTAGCAAAAGCTCGAATTTATCTAAAGGAAATGGGTTACGATACGGAAGGTCTGGATGCCGACGCCAATTTTCGCTACGATTCCGGCATCGCCCTGTATTTGGAACATAAGATAGGGTTTGTTGAAGCCCATGAGGTCCTCAAAGCGGATACTCTCGCGGCTCACAACTGGCATATTTATTTTTACAATAGAAAATTCTCCCGAAGCCAGATGCCCCATCGTTATCATGTTTGGATCAGGCCCAAAGGCCGGGTGTTAGGTTTCCAGCACGTGCTGCCGGACTCTGTGGCTATTGAGTCTTTGCAAGAATCCCCGGCCCGGGTTTTAGCCGAAGAGCTTCTGCAAGGGCAAGATGTCGAGCTAAATAAATACAAGTTGGAGAAATCCTCGGCAAATCAACTCAGCAAACGAACTGATTATTTTTTTGCATGGACCCAGACCGATTCAATTTATGGCATGACCCAAAAGGTCTGGGTAAGGGTCCAGGGCAACAAAATCGGCGGATTCCGTTTTGAAATCGAGACTCCAGAGGAATTTCAAGCAGCAAATAGTAAGGTGGGAACGTTCGTCGGGTTTATTGTCACGGCTTCCTCCATCGCTACTTTTTTTCTGTTGATTTTTGTCATCGCGCTCTTTCTTAAGAAATACCACGAAGGTGAAGTCGGGATCAAGACCGCCGTCCTCATTTTTGCCTTCTTGTTCGGCCTCATTCTACTGGACCAGTCTCTGACTTTCACAACTATCGGGTACCAAACTTCTGCCGGTGATTTAAATCGGTTCAATGTTCGAATTGTTGTTTTTGTGATCTCGGTATTCATCGTACTTGCGTTTATGGCTTCGATGGTTTTTGCCGCTTGGAGTGTCGGCGAGTCCTCGGCGCGCAGAGGCTGGGGCGAGAAGCTGACGGCTATCGACGGCCTTCTGCAAGGAAAACCGTTTTCGCTCAGCTTTGCCAGCGCCATCGTTCGCGGCTACTCATTTGGTTTTGTCATTTTGGGTGTTCTTATCGGGGCGCTGTTTTTGATCTTGAAATTCCATAACACCGGAATTTTTACCCTTAGTCTCCACGCCATACCGGAGTCTTTTTTCCCTTCGGCAAGTGTGGTCCTTTTGGCTTTGCGCGTGGCCATCCTCAACGAAATCGTCTTTCGGTTTTTCTTTATTTCCTGGCTGCGCGAAAAAACTAAGAAATTGTGGCCTGGTTTACTGGTTTCATCTGCGCTGTGGACGTTGGTGGCGTTTAGTCTTTGGGATTTTCCCCTGGGCTTCGTAGACTTTAAGTGGCTATTTATTTCCTATTTTCTCATAAGTCTTATTTTAGGTTTCATTCTCATCAAATTTGACCTGCTTACTGCTATCGTCACCAACTGGGTGATGCTTGCGTTTGTTTATGCCGTTCCGCTGTTGGTTTCCTCTTCGAGCTTTTATGATTTCCACAGCAAAATCTTTTTCGTTCTGATGGGCGTCCCTCTGCTCGTGGCTGTGGCAGGCTTTGCAAAGAAGCAAAATGTTACGTACAAACGAGAATTGATGCCGGCTCACATTCTGCGCATAACCGAAAGAGAGCGCATGTCCAAGGAGCTGGAGATCGCCCGCAATGTACAGATGAGTTTATTGCCAAAAGGAAATCCGCTTGTCGAAGGGTACGACATCGCAGGGGTGTGTCTACCGGCATTAGAGGTCGGCGGGGATTATTACGACTTTTTCCAATTGGGAGACGGCAAGATCGGCATTGCGATAGGGGATGTTTCCGGCAAAGGGGTTCCTGCTGCAATTTACATGACGCTGACAAAAGGTATCTTGCAATCTCATGCCGGAGAGATGATTTCCCCACGAGAGGTTCTGACTAAAGTCAACAAGCAGATGTATCTCAACATCGAGAAGAATTCCTTTGTCAGCATGTTTTACGCTGTGCTGGATATGAAAAACCATATCATCCGGTTTGCCCGGGCCGGCCACAATCCGGCGATCCTCGCATCACGAGGCAACGAGCACAATACCTTGCTCGAACCGAAAGGCATCGCCGTGGGATTGGAGGAAGGCAGCAAATTCTACGAGTTCCTCGAAGAACATGAACTTAAATTGAAAAGCGGGGACGTTCTCACCTTTTACACCGATGGTTTTACAGAAGCCAGCACAAAGGATGGCGAAGAGTACGGAGAAGAAAAACTGGAAAAAACCATCTCAGAAAATAAGGGAAACTCCGCTAACGTCGTCATCCAAAACGTCGTACGTTCGGTAAAGAATTTCGTCGGCAACCACCCGCAACATGACGATATGACCATGGTTGTGGTCAAAGCGTTGTAAGCAAAATGCCTGAAAATAAATTTTCAGACTCATAGCTCAAGTCGGCAGAAGCCGACTATCTCCGACCCCAACTCAGCCACATCACAGTTCTTGCTCCAACAGACTTCTCGCTTCGCTTCGAAATGACGGGGCCAGAGACCTTTTTAGACAGCCCTCTGCAACGAAAGATGTGGGACACGAGAAGTCTCGTGTAGGCCACGACACTATTGCACATAATGAGTTTTTAAAGTAAACCACCCCCTAGCGTATTTTCCTTGAATGTTTGCTCTCGAGTCTTTAATTTCCTCAAATCCAGTTATTAACAACCACAAAGTAGCTGAGAATGTCAGAACGCTCCTTCCAGGCTGGAAAAAGATTCCGTGAATTTTGGCTGAATTTACGCTCCGAGCAACTCTTTTCGGGGAAATCCATTGTGTTTTTTGCAACCTGGATTTTTTCGCTGTTGCTTTTCGTTTTTTCATCCGGCCTTTCGGGTACGGCTGCGTTCTTTTTCTTTTTAGCGAATTGTTATCTTTGGTTTTGGATAATCGGACTCTTCCATGAAATGCGCCCTCCCAACGAGCTCTTGCTTGGACTTATTCTTATTCTCGGATCGGCCGAGTCGGCTCTCCTACAGCAGATTTATGGCGGCGCACCTTTTTTCAGTCAGGCTATCGAGTCTCCGGCCCTTCCGTTAAAACTCATCCAAATCTTTTTGCTGACCATGCTCATTATAGTGTTTGCGCTGATTTTAGTCGATAACAGCAAAGGCAGCAAAAAAGTATTGATTTGGTTTGGCCTTCTATCCTGGATTGGAATGCGGACCGAGGACCCGTTTTATTTCTTTCTGCTGCAGGTCATCCTTTTTTGGTTCCTGCTCAGAAAAACCTCTTGGCTTGAAAATCTGACGAAAGTAGAATGTTGGATATACTTAATCGCTGTTTTTAGTCTCTTTCATATTTACCCGGGAAGAAGTTTGTTCGAAGATGTGGAGAGCAGTCAATTTCAACAAGCCGAACTCTGGTTCGGACTCCCCAAATTCCTGCTCCTCATGTTCAAGATCTATCTGCTTGCAATTATGGTCAAAATTCCGATAGTACTGGTTTACAACTTTGCAAGCCTCTCACGTAAGCTTAAATTTTCAAGCCTCTTTCAGTCCACTTTTCCGCAACTGATTCAGTTATTGATGTTGTTGACCATTTTCTACTTTTTCGTCGCCGGGTGGCAGGCGGAAAAAGTGAGAAGGAGTATTGTCCGGCAAGTCGAACAGTTAATCTCCGGAGAGAGCGCTGCTTCCATCCACATCTACCACATCAGCAACTTCTCGCCGGGAGCGACATTGCACATCCGGGATTATCTCCCGGTTCGCTTATCCGTGGAGCTTCCGGATCAGGGCATCTTGACTCTCATCAAGGCACGCTCCATCTCAAATGTGCTAAATAAGGACCGGGATTATTTTTTATTCTTTAAATCGCCGGATTCAAGCGATGCTTCTTCACTGTCCGTTGTAAAAATAGACCCGGACTTTATGGACGCGATAGCACAGAAAACGTCGGTTCTTGCTGGCTCGCTTCTGCTCGCTTACCCCTACGAACCCCGCCTGTGGGAAACGTACTTATATCAGATGAGTTTTTGGAGAGAAGATCAGAAATTTATTATTTACCCGTTTGGGTTTCGGCCTCAAAAAAGCGGGGCCGTGGTGTCGGCGCAATTTGAGACAGATGATCGCACAACTTCGAATTGGGCATCCAGAATTACGGACGCCCTGAAGGACCGCCACCGGGTGACCATCGGCAGGACAATCGCACCTTTGATAAATGAAAACATGGAACAGACCGGATTCTTTGCGTTTGAAATTCTTCTGGTCCCGAGCCTGTCATTTTTTACCGGCACGCTTGTGAGATACCTGCTGCTTTTATTGGTGATCTACACGCTCGTCAATGTCTTAATAATAAACCGCATGACAAAATTCGGCTCTGAGATCAACAATAGGATTGTGCAAAAATTCAAACAGTTGCAAAGCGGCATTCGTGAGATCTCCACGGGAAATTTGGACTATAAAGTGCAAGTAGAAGGAGAAGATGAATTTGTCGAGCTCGCCGCGCGCTTTAACCAGATGGGCGATAAGCTGAAAGAGTCCATTGAAGAAGCGCGCGACAAAGAGCGCTTGCAACAGGAGCTCACCATCGCTCGCAACGTCCAACTGAGTATGCTGCCGCTCACCCTGCCCAAAATTTCCGGTTATGAAATTGTCGCCGGGCTCGAAACCGCCAATGAAGTCGGCGGCGATTTTTACGACGTACTGCCTTTGGATAAAGGCCGGTTTTTGTTTGCCATCGGCGACGTTTCCGGCAAGAGCACCTCAGCAGCGTTTTACATGGCGCAGTGTATCAGTCTCATTCGATTTTCTCAGCAATTCACCACCGACGCCCGCGAAATCGTCCTGAGGTTAAACAGCTATTTCGCCGATCCGCAGGTGGACAAGCAAATCTTCGTGACGGCGATCGTCGGAATCTTGGATGTTCGGAGAAACACCGTACACTTCGTGCGCGCCGGTCACACCTTGCCGATTTTAATCCCAGGGGAAGAATCAAAGGGAGATATCCGGGAATTGCAAAGCGAGGGCTTGGGAATCGGTTTGGAGCGTAGCGGAGAATTATTCGAAGACCACCTTAAAGAGAAATCGCTGAAACTGAGCTCCGGCGATACGCTCGTCCTTTACACAGATGGCCTGGTCGAAGCCACCCGCTCCGTTACGCAGGATGAAAAGGAGAAAAGTGAAATGCAATTCTACGGTGAAGAGCGCTTGCATACCTTGCTCAAAGACGCGCGGGGCAAGAACGCCGCGAAAACTTTTCAAACGGTCGACGAGGATGTGAAGTCCTTCTACGGAGAAAAAGCGCCGACGGATGATTATACGTTGTTGGTGATTCA
>JBHHWX010000392.1:0-5870 GCA_046756745.1 bacterium
AATCAAAGAGCTCCGTTTTTGCCTTTGCCACCCCGTCGAGATCGTGTAGAAATTCAAGATGCCCGTGTCCGATATTCGTGATAAGCCCGTACTGAGGCTGAGCGATTTCCGACAGTTTGGCGATTTCTCCGAAATGATTTGTGCCCATTTCGATGATTGCGGTTGTGTGAGAACGCTCTAAACGGAACAGCGTTAAAGGCAGTCCGAGGTGATTATTCAAGTTACCTTCTGTTTTACAAACCGGCCCGCGATTTTTTAACACCGCTGCCATCATCTCTTTGGTGGTGGTTTTCCCGTTTGTGCCGGTTAATCCGAGAACCGGGACTGAAAATTTATTTCGATAGAAATGCGCCATATCCTGCAACGCGGTGACCGTGTCGTTCACGATAAAAAAGGCGCTGTGTTTTGTATCGAATGTTTTTTCATTCCACCATCTCCGGTCGACGATACATGCCGCCGCTTTTTTCTGCACGGCCTCTGCGATGTAAGCATGTCCGTCCAATCGTTCCCCGCGAATGGCAAAGTAGACGTTGCCAGGGCTCAGGGTGCGCGTATCTATGGACACGCCGGAGATGGACGAATCCGGCGCCGCATCCATCCCGGCAAGCTCAAATGAGCTTTTGGTTATGGATAAAAATTCTTTTAGATTGAAATCTATCATCATCCCAATCGTTGGGTATTCACGCTTTAGCGTGTTCTCTTTATTTTATGGAACTTACAGCCTAAAGGCTGAACACCGAACTTCACCGCTTGTTTAATGCAGGTTAAGAAGTGTCTGAACGAAAACTGTTCACATCGCTGTCATTGCGAGCCGTTTTATTGCCGAAGCAATCTTATGCGGCGCCTAATAAGGAGATTGCTTCGCTGAGAAACGCTCGCAAAGACATTAAAAATCAAGTTTTCGTTCAAACACTATTTATGTAGATTAGCGTGTCACCAGCCCTTTGTTAAAAACCGGCTCACAGATGAGATAACATCTGGCGCCAACTCTAATCTTGCTGCCCGCCTTTGGATCTTGTTTTACGACCCGGCCGGAGCCGGTCACTTTTGCTCGCAGCCCCTGTGCGGAGAGTTTATTGAGAGCTTTTCGCAGCGAGTCGTCCGCAAGCGAGGGTACCGTCACGTACTCGGTTTCCTTTGGATAATCGGTTAACGTTAAAACAATCTCCAGCTCCTTCTCTTCATCATCCGAAGTCAGGAGTTTTTGATCTTTTATAAAGGATCCGGAGCCGAGTATTTTTGGAACAATGCCGTATTCTTTTAAAATCCCGGCAGCGATTTCCTGCCTGCGAAGTGTGCAGTCCGGAATCAGGCTGTTTTGGGCGCTGTCTTGTGCTTGAACGATCGTCCTTGTCTGCGCTGCGCCGGCCGGATTGCGAATTTCCATAATCCGTTCCAGAATATTCCGAAAGGTTGGCGCCGCAACTTGGCCGCCGGAATGAGCCGGGTTCGGTTCATCCACGGTCACATAGATCAAGATGTCGGGATGCTCCGATGGGTAAAACCCTGCAAATGAAGCGACAAAAGCCGTATTGGAATACCCGGATTTATTCGATAAAAGTTTTTGCGCCGTGCCGGTTTTTCCTGCGATGGATACATTGGCTATTTTCGCTTGTTTACCCGTGCCTTTTGCTACGACATTTTGCAAAATTCCGGTCAACTTCTCAGAAGTTTTTGACGTCATCAGCCGTCGAATGACTTGTGGAACAGACTTGAACAAGGTCTGTTTATCTTGGGAACGCACTTCCTCAACGATGATCGGCCTCATGAGCTGGCCGCCATTGGCGATGGCGCCGTAAGCCATCGCGATTTGCAACTGGGTCACAGCCACTTCATGCCCGTATGAAATTGCCGCAAGAGAAAAGCGCGACCATTCCGTCGGCCGTTTCAAAATACCGGATACTTCGCCGGGCAAGTCGATGCCTGTTGGGTTGCCAAAACCGAAGCTGCGCGACATTTTAAATAGCTCGTTTTTCCCGATTTCGGTGGCGATTTTAGCGGTTCCGATGTTGCTTGATTTCACAAAAATATTGTCAAATGAAAGAACGCCATACTTTTTTGAATCGTTGATTTCTTCTCCGAAAATTCGATAGGTGCCGTTTTCGCAATTTACTTCCGTTTTTATTTTGTCGATACCGAGTGAGACCGCGGCCGCCATGGTGACGATTTTGTAAGTTGAGCCTGGCTCGAAAATATCGGTGACCGGACGAATGCGCCAGATTTCAGGAGGATACTCCGTTGCCCGGTTCGCGTCAAATCCCGGCTGCGACGCCATAGCCAATATTTTGCCCGAATGCGGTTCTGTGATAATCACGCAGCCACCCTGTGCGCTATATTGGGTGACCGTTTTCTTGAGCTCCTCTTCAGCAATGGTTTGGTACACATGGTCGATGGTCAAAATAACGTCATGCCCGCTTTCTCTGTTTCCCAGTGAAGAAGAAACTTGCATGAGGACGTTACCAAAAGCGTCTTTTTGTAAAACGCTTTTCCCGTCCTTACCGGAAAGGTAATTATCGAAACGCAGCTCAATGCCGCTGATCCCATGCCCGTCCACATCCACAAAACCGAGCACATGCGCCAGTTTTTCATTCAACGGATACACTCTCTCCGTTGTCGGGATGACTCTGACTCCCGGCATATCCATAAGCTTGATAACGGCGGCATCGTCTTTATCGAGCTTTCTGGCTAACAAAACGAAATTTCTGCTATTGCGAATCTTCTTTTGGATTGTCAACTCGCTTTGCTCGAGAACCCTGGCAAGGTTCCGGCTGGTTTTCCTCATGTCTTTGACATATTTTTTGTCGATTCCTAAGTCAAAGCACGGTTTGTTGAGCGCCAAAGGAGTCAATTTCCGGTCGTAAATATGTCCCCGGTTGGCCTTCACCACTAATTCACGGGTATATTGCTCTAAAGCCTGTTTGACGTATTTTTTCCGGTCGACAATTTGTATCTGGACTAACCGTACAAAGATGATAAAAAAAACGAAACTCAGGAGAATCCGGACAAAGACATAGCGCCAGACTCTGTCCGAAGGCCCCCAGGGTGACGCCGTTCTCCTCTGACGGCGTGTGGTATTATTGAACCTGGAATTTGTTTTCATCATGTACAAAAACCAACCCTAATTGTTCTTCTGCTAGTTTATAGATTCTGCCGTAATCGGACAGTTTGATAACTTTGACATTGAGAGCATCGATTTCTACAGCAATCTTATCGTTCTCCTCTTGCAGTTGACGAATCTCGGTGAGTGCAGTATTGATCTGAACTCTTAACCAAACATGGAACAGCAAAAGAGCCAGGCCTGTGATGAAAGCCGTAAAAAGAAACAGCTTCGATCTCCGGTTTTTCTTACTGATAACCACCTGCGGTTTGATCACCGGGATTCTTTTGGTCGCGCCCATGAATCCTGTCTAAAATTTTTCTTCAAGAACTTCCGTCGCTCTCAGCTTTGCGCTGCGACTTCTGGGGTTTTTTGCGATTTCCTTTTCCGCGGGACACACCGGTCGTTTGGTCAAAATTTTCAGGCGTGCTTTCTGTTCGCACACGCACACCGGCAGCTCCGGCGGGCAAAGACACGCCGTCGCTTGCCGTCTAAAAAAATCCTTAACGATGCGATCTTCCAAGGAGTGGTAGCTGATGACCACAATACGCCCGGCCGGCGCCAAATAATCTAAGATTTTGCTCAAAGCCTCGCTCAAAATTCGCAGCTCATCGTTGACTGCGATTCGCAGCGCTTGGAAAATTCTCGAGAGCGACTTGATGCGGTGATCGTAAGGCAAGACTGTGCTGATCACTTCGGTCAGTTTTTCAGTTGTCGCGATGTGGCCGCGTTTTCTTTCCTTGACGATAACGCGCGCCACTGCTTTAGAGCGCCGTTCTTCGCCATAAACGTGAAATATCTGTACCAGCTCGTCTTCGGAGTACGTGCTCACAATTTCCTCTGCCGTTAAGCTCTGATCCTGGCTCATACGCATATCGAGTTTCCCAGCCAAGCGATAACTAAATCCGCGCTCGGGTGCGTCAATTTGATACGACGACACCCCGAGGTCTAAAAGCAATCCATTGATACGATTCATTTTCAAGCCCTTTAAAACGCGGTCGAAATTTCCGAAGCTGCTCTTTTCAAAAATGACTTGGCTGCCAAAACCGGAGAGACGCTGCTTAGCATACTGAAGGGCCGCGTCATCTCTATCCAGGGCCAGCAGTTTACCACCCTTATCCAACTCCGCCAAAATGGCTTCTGCGTGGCCGCCGCCGCCCACGGTTCCGTCGAGATAAACGCCGTCTGTGGCGCCGACTAAATAGCGGACGACCTGATCCACTAAAACCGGTTCATGGAACATGACCTAACCTAGTCAAGCCAAACTTAGTTTTCGTAGCAAAATGCTGAACAAGATAGCTCATGTATTGTCGTTCCGGCGATCTTTTGTGCCGGAATCTCCTTATTTATGCATAAGATTCCCGATTGTACCACTCGGGAATGACATTTTGCAGTAGAAACGAGCTAAATACTATACTTCTTAAGTTCTTCTTTGATGGATTGAGCGTCTAAGGATTTGGCGTGTTCGGCGTAGGATTCCGGATTCCAGAGCTCGATTTTATTGGAGCAGCCGATAATCTTAACCTTTTTTTCGATTCCGGCGTGTTGGCAGTAGGCGGGAGGAATGTTGATTCTACCCTGGCTGTCTAACTTCACGTCTATCATGCTCAACCCCAAATAACGCCGCAGCTCGTTGGCGTCGTCATCCAACTGCGGCAGTTCATTGATGCGCTTAGCGATGCGTTCCTGATACGTGCTGTAAGGATACAGCGTCAAACGGATGTCGTGGAATCTGGAAAGAATAAAGGTTTTCTGCTTTAAGTTTTCCATGACATTGCGATATTTAACCGGAATGCTCAAACGGTTTTTCGGGTCTAACGAGTAATCGTAATCCCCGAGGAACTCTTGCATGCGTTAAGCGTTTGTTTTTTTAGGTAAATATGTAAAATGGGATAATTTGACACTTTCTCCCATTACTTCCCACCATTCGCCACCATTATAGTTAATTCTCCCACGAATGTCAAGGTTTTTTTGGAAAAGCGAAGATTTTTTTGTTGACATCGGTGTGAAGTTTTTGTATATATCTTTAGCAGATGATGGGAAAATAAACTGTCTCCCCCCCGTAATTTTCCCTCTGATCCTACTGATTTGTGCATCTTGTCTGTTTTTCCTAATCTTTTTATTTAGGAGATGAGCTATGGCATACAAGGACGATCCCCCTATTTCCATCTTTCCTAAGATCCATCCATATTACCGGCCGGAAGAGAGGCAATTTGAGCCGGAGCGCTTTGCAGATTTTATTAAGCAATATGATGGCTTTCTCACGGAATTTGATCTGCATGAGGTCAAGAAAGTATGTGAGGGTATGTATCTTCATCGAAGGGAGCGACGGACGATTTTGTTTGTTGCTGCCAAAGAAGAATTTCTTAGTTGGGATGAACAGTTCCTACTAAGAGAGGATTATCCGTAACTAAACGGGAGAAGTTGCATGGAAAACTGGTACCTTGCTATTTTGGACACAGACAAAGTGAAGGACTATGTCTTCGCCACCAATGACCTCAAAGAAATTCGTGGCGCCAGCGGGTTATTGGACAACCTTAATCTTGAGCAGATGAAACTTGAGTTGAATAATGGCAGTTATGGTTCAGAGGGTGTGGACTGGCGTCCAATCTATATTGCGGGTGGTGGCGCGAAATTACTTTTCAAGGAACAAGAGCGCGCGCAGTGTTTTGTCTGTGAGATCGAGAAGAAATACCAAGCGTTTACAACCATCTCTTCAATTACCGGGATAGTTTATGACCAACCCTTATCGCAACAGGACTTAGAGGAGTTT
>JBHHWX010000393.1:0-5870 GCA_046756745.1 bacterium
CGCTTCGATACCGCGCCAGCCAGCCGTAGATCGTGACACGGTTGATGCCCAAGGCACACGCCACAACCTCGGGACTTTGTCCTTCTTGAACGCTGTTGACCGCACGTTTTCTCAATTCCGTAAGCGTTTTATGATCAAGCCGTCTGGCGTCACTTTTCTTCGTTCTCATGAAAAGCACGATACCATAACGCCATGATTATGCCAATACTATTATGAGACAGTTAATAAGTCACTTTGAGCAATTAACTCATCTGGTTAAATGCCTATTTTCATCAGTCTCTCTCAAAGGCAATAGTAATAAGGATTACAGGATAGAATAGCCATTAGCGGCTAATTTCGTGCAAGATTCAGGTACTAAGTCCTCTCCGCCGATTGATAACTATGGACAATCGGAATAACTGTGCTTATCCTCTTAGTTAAATTTAACGTACGCCACATTCAATATCACTCTGAAGATGACCTCTATACGCTCTATGAGTCACTATAGAACTTTTTACATCAAATTGGCGATCAGTGTCGGGGTCTTGTGCCTTGTTTTTTATTTTGTTCCGATATCTATGGTTTGGGAGGGCACCTTGGCTGCTGACGGATTTTGGGTCATGATGGGCATAGGTTTTCAGATTCTACTCAGAGCGCTAACCGCCCTCAGAATGCGGGCAATCGCCCACGCACAAAACCTTAATATGAGCACCTTGACAATGATGAGAATCGTTTTTTCGTCAACATTCTATAGTATATTCGCCCCGGGATCGCTGGCGGGCGGAGCCGTCACCTTTGTCAAATACCTACAGCATGGGGCGAAGCCCATTTCAGCGATGGCAAATCTTTACGCCAATAAGTTCATTGAACTGCTGGTCGTAACGCTGTCGGCTCCTCTATTCTGGTTGATGGATAAAGGTTTTTCTTTTCCATGGGTGCTGGGTTACATTTGTATGATGGTCATTGGAATCTTAATGGCCTTTGCTATATTTCTTGGCCGGTACGGGAGTCTGCAATGGCTGGCAACAAAGATAAACAGCCACGGACAGTCTCTAATGCGCCGCAAGTTGGCGGCGGTATGGATACAGATCAGACAGGTGGGTCAGGTTTCAAAGGGAATTCTGTTTTCATTAGTTGCCTCTTACCTGATGAACATCCTTTTTGTGGCATTATCCATCTTATGTTATGCGAAAGCACTGAGTATTGAGGTTGGCCTTCTGCCGATTTTGTGGATTTACGCAATCATCTTTATACTTCGGATCTTGCCCATATCGATTTCGAATATTGGCGTTCGCGAAGCAAGTATGGTTGTGCTGTTTGCACCTTATGGTGTCGCGGCCACCGAAGCAACCGCGTGGTCGTTGTTAATGTATTCAGGGCTTCTGTTTTGTGGGTTTATTGGATTACTAATTGAAGCTGAATTTTTTTGGCTGCGCAAGAAGCCCCCAACCAAGCTAGAATCTAAAGGTGATCCAGCATCGCAGGTGCTCTCCCAAGAGAAGAAACGAGGAGGGTCGGATGAGCCTAAATCTGACTGAGTCTGTTACCCTATGTTTAATAAATCACAACGGTCTTGCGCATTTGCAGGAGGCTTTCTCTGCCTGGGATGCATTGGTGACGGTTTTTGACGAAATACTGGTGATTGATAATGCATCTACAGACGGCAGTCTGGCTTTTTTGAACTCCCGCAAGGACGTTACAGTCATCGCTCTGTCCCGCAATACCGGACCCGCCGGCGCCAGGAATATAGGATTCGAAAAAGCCAGAAACGAGATCATTCTGTTTCAAGACAATGATATTTGTTTGACTTCTGGGGCACCGGAAAATCTCCATGCGGTACTCAAACAAGAGCAGGGTGTGCTGTTGTCTGCCCCCCGGGTCGTCTATAAATCTCATCCCGATACGATCCAATATGAAAGCGCTGATTGCCATCTGCTTGGGATGATGTCACTGCGGCAAGCAAACAAGAAATGTGATCAAGCGCCACTGACGACTATCCGGACAACTTCTTTGGTGACTGCCTGTTTTATGATTGACCGTCGTCGCTGGAAATATGGTGCCTTGTTTGATGAAGGACTGATATTTAACCTGGAGGATCATGACCTTGGTGTCAGAGCCAATCTGTTGGGGCTAAAAATCATGGCCGTACCGGAAGCTTTAGTGCGACACGGTAAGGGAACAGAAGGTCTGTCTTACCGCCCCGGGAACAAAGTTGCCGCCACCAGAATTTACTGCCTGATCCGTAACCGGTGGTGGATTATATTACGTTATTTCTCCTTGCGTACATTGATCGTTTTGGCGCCTATTCTTTTCGCTTTTGAACTCTTTCAATTGGCCGGCCTTTGCTTCAAGGGATGGGGACGAGAGTGGCTTCTCGCCCTGGCAGATACACTAAAGAATTTTTCAAGACTCTATGGCGAACGAAAGGTTTATCAGCAACAGCGACAACGCGCCGATCGATTTATTCTACGCGGTGGGGGACTGCCTTTGACAGTTGCCATGAACTCCAATATCGCGATGCGAGGGATCGTTCGATTGTTCGAATTTGTGATGCATTTGTACTGGGTTTTGGCTAAAAAATTACTCTAATGTGCTGTTGCCTGAAACGCAGCTTAGGATATTGACGGGTGAACCCCTTACCGGCTGGTTTCGTTTCAAGGTTTCGCTGAAATTGTTAAACACAGGATAAAGGGATAGCCTAGCAAGACATGCAAAATAAGGAAGTGCTCAATTTGAGGAAAAAAGCCCGAATACCCGTATTTATGATTGGTATTGATGGTGCCGACTGGAAAATTGTTCAACGCCTGGTGGCTGAAGGAAAGCTGCCGACACTGGCTCGCCTTATTCAGCAAGGCTGTTACGGTGAGTTGGCATCACCCGCAGATGAATATGCTGGCGGCGTCTGGCCAGACTTTTACACCGGGCAAACAGTGACAAACCATGGTATTTATCACAATAAGATTTGGCACCCAAGGCATATGCGGTGTGAAGTGCCCACCGACAAATGGCTATCGTCACGACCTTTTTACGAACTGCTGAGCGAGCAAGGGTATCGTGTTTGTGTGCTGGATATGCCAATGGTGCTGCCCCCCCCCCGCCCTGTGAATGGAATATATCTGGGCGGATGGGGAACCCATGACTTCATTGCCAAGGGCGCCAGCCCTTGCGGCTTGTGGGATCAGCTGAAATCGGAATACGGTGCACCGCTGATGCCTGCGGAGCATTATGGTCCCCAATCAGCACACAGTTTACTCTCCTTGCGCGATCAACTGCTCAAGGCGACAGAGCAAATGACTCGAATCGGAGTTAAGCTGCTGGGATCTGAACACTGGGATTTCGGTTGCATTGTCCTGGGCGCGACGCATCGGGCAGGGCACTACCTATGGGATCACTCGCAGGTAGAAAACATATCGGAGGAAAATCGTCAAAAAATTTCCATGGCACTTGAAGATGTTTACATCGCTTGCGACACAGCGCTGGAGAAGCTACTGGAAGTAAGCCCTCAGGAAGCCTTGAAGGTGGCATTTGCTGTCCATGGTATGATTCCGAATCACGGTTGGGGAGATCTGGGCGCCGATCTCCTGGAGGCGATACTGAACGCCAGTCAGCCACAAAAGCCAAAACGAGGCTTACTCTATCAGATTCGAAGTCGATTGCCATTTCAACTGGTAAGGCCGCTGCTAACCCGTCTGCCGAATGTCATCACCGACCGTTTGGTGCAACTGTGGTCTGCACGAATGTACAATTGGCAAACAACCCAATGCTTTCCTGTGCCGATGGATCAGGCTGGCTACATTCGCATTAATCTCAAGGGACGGGAAAAAAATGGCATTGTTGAGCTCGGTGCTGATTACAATCAACTCTGTGAGGACATAGAGCAGAATTTTATGAGTTTGAAGGATGTCGATTCCGGCCGTCCAATCGCTAGCAGGGTCATTCGGGCCTGGTCGCAGGCTCCGGAATATACTCCGGAAAGGGATGTGCTTCCTGACCTTGTGGTTGTTTGGGGAGATACGCTGGCCCGGGAAACTCGCAGTGTGATATCAGACCGGTTACCCGGTTTCAAGTTCAAGGTACCCGATAAAAATGCTTCAGGTCGGTCTGGAAACCACATCGGACGAGGATGGTTTGCGGCGAATGGACCCAATCTTACTGAACACACCCAATTAGAAGGTTATACAATTCGGGATCTCGCCCCTACAGTATTTAAGGCAATGGCCGCATTCCCTTCTGAATCTCTTAAAGGTCAGGGCTTGCCTTTGATATCGGAAGCCGTAAATGATCATTGACACCAGAAGGCATGCAATGAACACCGATATAACTTACGATGTCTGCATCATCGGGGCTGGTGCTGCAGGGATTACGGTTGCACTGGAGTTGGCAAAGAATACGCTGTTAAAAATAGCGCTTCTTGAGGCGGGGGGCGAACACTACGAGCGGCGGGCTCAGAATCTTTTTCAAGGCGAGACTGAGGGTGACCGCCATCCACCGCTTCGCCGTGCCAGGTTCTCTGGTTTAGGAGGATCCACGCAGATATGGGCGGGCTGGTGCCGCCCCCTGGATAAAGAAGACTTTGAGGCGCGTGACTATATTGTCGATAGCGGTTGGCCGATTCGCTTCTGGGAATTGCAACCAGGATATCGAAGAGCCAATGAAATCTGTGGTCTAGGACCCTTCCAATACGATTTAGAGCATTGGCAACATCTTCTTAAAGGTAAGCCCTTGTTGCACCATCCTGACCTTGCTCATCGAATCTACCAGGTCAGAAAACTTCGCTTTAACCACTATTACCATGAATCACTTAAAAATGCTGGCAATATTTCCCTGTTCCTGTTTTGTCCCATCATGAAGCTCCTTGCGACGCAGAATGGCCGTCGCGTCGCTCAGGTGGAAATCGCCTCATATGATGGTAAAAGAAAACGTTTGGGAGCCAGACAATTTGTACTCGCCACCGGGGGATTGGAGAACGCCAGACTCCTTCTGCTCTCTGGCCCAAGCCCTGAACAGGCCCTTGGAAACCAACATGATCTCGTTGGCCGCTATTTTACCGAGCACGGGTTCGTTGATTCTGGCTGGTTTTGGCCCACGAAAGATTTTCGTGATTTGCTTTATTACTTCCCCATACCCCACTCGGTTGATGGGAAATATGGCACCATACGTCCCGTTATCACACTATCCCCCGGTGTGCTGAAGCGCGAAAAACTGTGCAACGGTGCGATGTTCTTTTATCCTGCTTATGAGTCTCATCCAGTTTTTGCCAGCGATTCGGTGAAAGCTACTCTGGAACTGTGGGAATCTTTTAAACATCAGGTTTTTCCTGGTTCTTGGGGGGACTTATTCAAACGTGCGGCCTGTCGCCCACACCATATTTTTCAGGCGATCTTGCGCAAGACGTTTATACGAAACGCTCCTCGTACGCAATGGAGGTTACGTTTTTATTATGAATGTACTCCCCAGCCTGATAACAGGGTGATGTTATCGCAGCACAAGGATCAGTTCGATAGACCAACCGTTCGGCTTTGCTGGCGCCTTGCAGATCAGGATCTAGATAGTGCCTATCGTTTTCACCGCTATCTGAGCGGAGTTTTAGAAAAAGCAGGTGCGGGCCATTTGACTTTTTTTGATGACCCGGAACAATGGAGGGCCAATACTGAGTCAGGGAAGCACCCCATGGGAACCACGCGAATGCACGATAATCCGGCCTATGGAGTGGTCGACAGAAACTGCCAGGTTCATGGCTTAGAAAACCTTTTTATTGCAGGTAGTTCTGTCTTTCCGACGGGTGGTTATGCGAATCCAACCCTGACCATTGTTGCTCTGGCCGTTCGCTTGGCTGAGTATCTTCAAACTCGGATATCAGAAGCTGGCTGACAATTCCGCCCCACTGCTGA
>JBHHWX010000394.1:0-5845 GCA_046756745.1 bacterium
ATGCACACGGATTGAACACGGATAAAATGAATTTTGAATATGAAGTAAGTATTGTGCATTTATTATGATTAACAAAATCCGTGTTTCAACAGTGTGAATCCGTGGCTAAAATAGTCTTAGTGGTTTTACCAAACAGATTGGCCATTGAGTCTTAAAAAAATTTGCTAAAAAAACACAATGTTGCCGGCTTGTAGTACAGAATGCGCACAGTTTCTACTGAACAAAGATAAAATTTAGGAGAACAAAATGGCAAAAATAAAATTAGAAAACGAGCTTTACGACCGTATTAAGAAATTTGCTGATATCGCGGGCTATTCCTCGGTCGAGGAATTTGTGACCCATGTTCTCGAAAAAGAACTTTCCCAGATCGATGATTCGGACTCGGAAGAAGAGGTGAAGAAACGGCTGCAAGGGCTGGGCTATTTGTCCTAACGCGGCTCACTGTCAGCGGTTGATAGACCAAGATTACAAATACACATCAATGACGTTGTTGATAAACTCTGTCAGGGTTAATGTTCTTTTACGATATATAGACGACCTATTTTTATGCATACTATAGACAGATTTTTTTGGAAGATTCTAACCCTGACAGAGTTATTAATCAACAGAATCATCAACAGGATGAAAAAATGTTAGATATCCTAAACTCTCTTCTTAATAGCGTATTCGGTGTTTTATTTTTTCTGTTTAAGAAGCTGGATCCGTTCTGGGGAATGCTGGTGATTTCTCTTGTGACCGGTATCGTGATGTTGTTTGTTTTTAAAGCGACGTCCGACCAGAAAGGCATTAAACGAGCTAAGAATTTGGTCAAGGGTCACTTCCTGGCAATCCGGCTTTATCGCGACGATATCGGACTGATGTTCGATACGATGAAAAATATCATTCTCAGTAATTTATTTTATTTAAGTAAATCATTTCGTCCGATGCTTTTTTTGTTGGTTCCGGTTTCGTTGATTTTGATTCAATTGGGCAGCCGTTATGAGTGGCGTCCTTTCAAGGTAGGCGAGACCATTATCGTCTCTTTGAATCTGGCTGACGCCGGAGCGGATGTGGATTTGAGCCGGGTCGAGCTTGCTTTGCCGACCGGCTTGAAAATCGATATCCCACCGGTGCGCATAAACGACCCCAAAGAAATCAACTGGCGCATGACCGCGCTTGAACCCGGCGAATATGATCTGACCTTCAAGTATGACGACCGAACCGTCAGCAAGCGTCTTTATGTTGAGGGAGACTTGATCTCTATCGCTTCGAATATCGGGCGCAGCTTTTCGGTAACTTTAATGAATCCGGGAGAGAAAAGCATCCCAAAGCCGTCCTTTGCCTCCGCTATTGCAGTTCGTTATCCTAAAAGAGACTTTCATCTTTTCGGGTTTGAAGTTCATTGGCTGGTGGCTTTTTTTGTCTTAAGCCTGATTGCCGCTTTTTCTTTTAAAGGATTTCTCGGAGTGGAAGTTTGAAAAGTCGGCATAATTGGATGTTTGTTGTATAAGTATGTTTTAAAAAAATACGCGGAAACGAATGAGCTATCGACTATTATCTTTTAAAACATGTGAAGAGCACGACGTTGAGCAATGGGATAACCGCAGTCTTGAAGGAGAGTTAGAGAGTTTTAACGGCCGGACGTTGGCTCGTATTTTTAATCAATACCTCGGGGCCCATAAAACTCGAATTTTAGAAGGCGGCTGCGGTTTCGGCGCTTGGTGCGAATGGTTTCAGAGCCGCGGCCATAGCATCGTGGGTATCGAATACGACAAAAACATTGTGCGCCGGGCTCAGGAATTTAAACCCGACGTGGCTGTTGAGTTCGGCGACATCACGGATTTGAAATATCCGGATAATTCCTTCGATGCTTATATCTCTCTCGGAGTTATCGAACACTTTGAACACGGTCCGCAGCAAGCTCTGAGAGAGGCGCACCGCATTCTTAAGCCGGACGGTTTGGCGTTTGTCACCACTCCTTACGAAACCGTGCTGCGCAAAGTTCTTTCGCATCCGGTTCGAACCCTGTATTTTTTGCTTCGTAAGCTGAGAGGGCAGCCGAATTACTTCTGGGAATACCGCTTTTCCAAAAAAGAATTACGGTCTTTTTTAGAAGAGGCGGGCTTTGAGATTATTCACACAGATATCGACGACTATGAAGCTGCGGTTAAGAACCGGCATATCGGGCTTTGGGCGGATTGGTTTTTTCTCCGTCAAAAGGGTGGCGAAATTTGGGAGCTCAACAAGATTGGACAATTCATTTTGAAAGTTTTTCGTCTCTTACCGGCGTCATGGTATTGTTCCGGTTTGCATTTAGTCGCGCGTGCAAAAAAAAATGAACCGGAAAAAGTAACGGTGGTGGACAAGCAATTCAACGCGACAGTAAAGGACTAAATCAGAACGAAAGGAGTTTTTAAATGGAATTAATCGCACCACATGGAGGTAAACTCATCGATAGGGTGCTGCGCGGCGACGAACGTGAAGCCGCACTCGAAAAAGCGAAACATTTTCGAAAACTTCAAGTCAGTGCAACGATTATTTCCGATCTGGAGATGATCGCAGTCGGCGCCTTTAGCCCGCTTACCGGGTTTATGCGCCAGGCTGATTACGAGAGCGTTGTCGAGCACATGCGTTTGGCAAACGGCGTGGTGTGGTCCATCCCGATCACGCTGCCAGTCACGTCTGATTTCGCCGACGATCTCAAAGTTGATGAAAAGATCGTTTTAACTTCACAAGATGGCCTTCCTTTGGCAAGTGTACGTGTGGAAGAGATCTTTTCTTACGACAAAAAGCGGGAAGCCGAGCTGGTTTACAAAACCATCGAAGACGCCCACCCTGGAGTCGCCCGGCTTTACAGCCAGGGCGAAGTGCTCATCGGCGGAGATATCGAATTGTTGAACCGGTTACCGAACCTGCCTTTTCTCGATTTTCGCCACGAACCGGCTCAGAGCCGCCGTATGTTTGCCCATCGCGGCTGGACGAAAGTTGTGGGTTTTCAGACTCGTAACCCGATACATCGCGCCCACGAGTATATCCAAAAATGTGCCATGGAAATTGTCGACGGTTTGTTTCTCCATCCGCTGGTCGGGGAAACCAAAAGCGGCGACATCCCGGCTGATATCCGCATGCAGAGTTATGAGAGCTTGTTGCGGGACTATTATCCCCCGGAACGAACTCTGCTCGGAGTGTTTCCTGCCGCCATGCGTTACGCCGGCCCTCGAGAAGCCATTTTCCACGCCATCGCGCGCAAGAATTATGGCTGTACTCATTTTATCGTCGGCCGCGATCATGCCGGCGTCGGCAACTATTACGGCACATACGATGCCCAGAAAATATTCAGACATTTCACGCCTGAAGAAATCGGCTTGACGCCCTTGTTTTTCGACCACACGTTTTACTGCAAAAAATGCGGCGGCATTGTTTCGGACAAGACCTGCCCGCACGATCAAGCAGAGCGTTTGATCTTGAGTGGGACTCAAGTACGCGAAATGCTTGAAAAAGGAGAGTCGCCGCCCCCGGAGTTTACCCGCCCGGAAGTGGCGAGTATTCTGATAGAAGGGTACCGACAGGCAGGCGACGCGCCAGCACAGAAATCCGCACCGGTTCAAACCGAATCAAAAGCGGATTCGACGCCGTCAGTTGCGGCGCCCTCTGTCAATGGCAAACGTAAAGTTCTTGTCATCGGCCTCGATTGTGCGGCGCCGGAGCTGGTTTTTGATCAGTACAAAAACGAGCTTCCGAATTTTCGCCGGCTTATGGAACAAGGCGTTTATGGGAACCTCGAGAGCAGCACTCCGCCAATTACTGTTCCGGCCTGGGCCTCCATGATGACCAGCAAGGATCCGGGACAGTTGGGATTTTACGATTTTTTGAATCGAGCGGATACCACTTATGAGGGTATGAGTATTGCATCCTCTCATTCTGTCAAAGACGATCGCGTTTGGGATTTACTCTCTCGCGCCGGCAAACACGTTTCCGTGGTGGGCGTTCCCCAGACCTACCCGGTGAAGCCGGTCAACGGCGAAATGATTTCCTGCTTTCTGACCCCTTCAACCGAAAGTCAGTACACCTATCCGGCCGAATTGAAACAAGAAGTCGAGGAAATGGTCGGCGAGTATATGATCGACGTGCCCAACTTCAGAACGGAAAACAAAGATATGCTTTTGCGCCAGATTTACGAAATGACGGAAAAGCGCTTCCGCGTCGTACGTTATTTGATGAACAAGAAACCCTGGGATTTCTTTATGTTTGTTGAGATGGGTACAGACCGTATTCATCACGGTTTTTGGAAGTTTACCGATCCGACTCATAAAAAATATGAAGAAGGGAATCCTTATCAAAGCGCCATCCGTGAGTACTACAAATATGTCGACCGTGAAGTGGGCGAATTGCTGAACTTGATCGACGACAACACTGTGGTTTTGGTCATCTCGGATCACGGGGCCAAAAAAGTGGACGGCAGCATTTGTATCAACGAATGGCTTATCGAGAACGGGTATCTGACTCTGAAGGAGAAACCCGCGTCCGTGATGCCTTTGGAAAAAGCAGAAGTAGATTGGTCTCAAACCAAGGCGTGGGGGGCAGGCGGTTATTACGGCCGGCTTTTCTTGAATGTCAAGGGTCGTGAACCCAACGGCTGCATCGAGCCGGAGGACGTCGAAGCTGTGCGCGACGAGCTCATCACGAAACTTGAAGCGCTCACGGATGAGAAGGGGCAGGCGATTGGCACTCGCGTTATTAAACCCCAAGAAGTCTATCGAGAAACGAATAACATCCCGCCGGATTTGATCCTCTACTTGGGAGATCTCCACTGGCGATCGGTCGCCAGCGTCGGTTTGAACAAGATCTATTCTTTTGACAGTGAAACCGGCCCGGACGATGCAAACCATTCCGAACGTGGACTTTTTATTATGTACGACCCTCAAAATCCCGGCGCAGGCAAAAGACTCGATGGGTTGCATTTGGTCGATGTCGCGCCAACAATTTTGGATTTTTTCGAGCAAGAAATTCCGTCGGATATGATCGGAAAGATTATTGGGAACAATTGAGGTATTAGAGGAACGTTCCCAATTTTATGGGATGCCACGCATCTTACGAGGTGCGTGGCTTTTCCCTGTTTTTCTAATTGACAAGTGGAGTGCAACGCTTTAGCGTTGCAACGGCTTAATAGTGACACCGAAAATAATAACTCATTGCAAGGAGGTTCGCAGCTCAATGGACGATCGAAAAGCATGTACGATTTGGTTTACAGGTTTACCGTCATCAGGAAAGTCGACTCTGGCCGAGATGCTGGAAAAGCGTTTGAAGAACATGGGCTTGTACGTGGAGATTTTAGACGGCGATGTGGTGCGTACGAATTTGAGCAAAGGCTTAGGATTCACCAAAGAAGACCGCGATATTAATATCCGGCGCATCGGTTTTGTGTGCCATATTTTGACTCGGAACGGCACATTTGCGATCTCTGCCGCCATTTCTCCTTACCGGGAAACCCGCGAAGAAATCCGGGAACAAATCGGTGATTTTGTGGAGATTTTTGTGGACTGTCCGGTGGAAGAGTGTATCAAACGCGATGTCAAGGGCCTGTATAAAAAAGCCTTGGCGGGTGAGATTAAAGAATTTACCGGCGTTTCGGATCCTTATGAAGAACCAAAGAATCCTGAAGTCGTGGTTGAATCTCATAAAGAAGAACCCGAAGAAAGTCTACAAAAAATCCTCAATAAACTCACAGAATTAGGCTATATTGCCGCCAGCGGTGTGAATGGCGAAAGCGCTTATTCTGATGATGAGGCAGAAGTCGTAAAAAAACGTTTGAGCGATTTAGGCTACGTTTAATGCCGCGATTTCTAAAAAAAAATCAAGGTTCAAA
>JBHHWX010000395.1:0-5837 GCA_046756745.1 bacterium
GACTACTGCTCCAATGGAGCCACTTCTTTCAAGCGAAGTCTTGGAAGAAGCTTAGCTCCTTAATGCCTAATTAACAATCTTCTACATCAAATGAATATTCATGTTCTATACTGCTAATGTCTTGTTTAACCGGCAAAACCGTACACAGAAACTTGGCTTTTAAAAATAAAGCATCCAATGCCCGGCGATGGCCTGATCAGGTCCCACATTTTTTTGCTGGACTATATAGAAAGGATGTTAGTTGCAAGACAGATTCCTCATCAGGCATTCGAATGATCACACAAAAAAATCCGGCATCAGCTCAGAGTCGGGCACATCCGAATATTTATATTTGCTGAAATCGGTTTCGCCCTCAGCCCTGAGTATCTCATCGTCGATAAAAAAGTTTCCCGTGCACTCGCGGCTGTTTTTACTGAGAATGATGTGCGCGGCGTCAGCCATGATTTCCGGTTTTCGGCATTTTTGCATGGCCTTATCGCCTCCGAGAAGATTCTGAACCGCAGCCGTAGCGATAGTGGTTCTCGGCCAGAGCGCGTTAAAAGCCACGCCTTTCTCCCTGAACTCGCCCGCCATGCCTAACACACACAAGCTCATGCCGTATTTGGCCATGGTGTACGCCACGTGCGGCGCAAACCAGCGTGTTTCCAGGTGGAGCGGCGGGGATAGATTTAACACGTGCGGATTTTCCGCTTTGAGAAGTTGTGGCAGGCAGGCTTGGGTGGTAAGAAACGTCCCGCGCGTATTGACCTGGTGCATCAGGTCAAAACGTTTCATCGCAGTTTGTAAGGTGCCGGTAAGTTGAATGGCGCTGGCATTGTTGACCAAAATGTCGATACCCCCAAACTCATCCACGGCTTTTTCTACCGCTGACGTGACTTGTTCTTCGAAACGAATATCTACCACAACGGGTAAAGCTTTGCCGCCGGCAGCTTCCATTTCCTCGGCAGCGGTGTAGATCGTGCCCGGCAGCTTCGGATGCGGTTCAGCGGTTTTGGCGGCGATAACGATATTGGCGCCATCTTGGGCCAAACGCAGCCCGATGGCTTTACCGATACCGCGGCTGGCGCCGGTGATAAAAACGGTTTTGTTTTTGAAGGAGTTCATGAGATTCCTCTTAAATGTGGGTGCAGGGTTCCATCTTATGCAGTATGCACATGAAAAATGTCACCCCTTCGGGGTTCGGATATGCACAGAAACTGGCATTTTCTATAATCATGACATCCCTTCGGGATTGAGACCAACCCCGAAGGGGTGAAATAGTGGTGACTCTGGAGGTTTCGCGTAAAATGGAACCTGCACTGTTAAATGTGAAAAATCAAGGCCGAAAATTGCCATGATGTAGGGGCGAAGCATTCTCGGCCACGTAAGTTACGTTTCAGCGAAGAAGTCGTGCTTGGAATGCTTCGCCCCTACACTTAGTCAGACCCAACCACCAAATGCGCCACCTTTCCCAAATCCCAATCCCAAACCAAGCCCTTTGCGGTTCGTTGTGCATGTTCGCCGGAGTAGAGTTTTTCCACCAGATAAAAAGCCGGTTCGTAACTCAGGGCCCCGCCCACCGATGTGATGAATTTCCCGTCAGCAACAAAATTCATGTCGTAACGCACATCGACTTTGGGGAACCGTTTGGCAAGACGGTCCCGGTCCGAGGGAAAGGTGGTCGCCACGCGGCCGTCGAGAGCGCCTGTGGCAGCCAGCGGGAACGCGCCGTCGCACACCGTGATCACATGTGAAGCTGTCTTTACCGACTCCTTGAGCCAGGCGAGCAGTTTGTCGTTTTCCAGATCTGCGCCCATGCTGGTCTCGGTGCTTGGAATAATTAAAATATCGATTTTCGGGACGTTGTCGAACGAATAGTCCGGTGTGATGCGGATGCCTTCAAAAGTCAGAAACGGCAGGCCATCCGGGGTGACGATAAAACAACGGATGTAATCGGTCGAGTCCCGGTAAAACGTATGCTGCAGAACGTCGTAGGGCGCCATCAGCTCAGAATTGTACACGCCTTTGACACAGACAAAGCCGGCGTTGAGAATCTTAGCTTGGCTGTCTTGAGATGCCTGCGCCTGTGTGGAACCGTCACCGGTGGTCCCGTTGCACGACGCTCCCAAACACGCGAATACAAAGACACTTATTAACATAACCGTACGACAAGCCTGTTTGGCTTTGAAGCAAAAAAAACGGTGCGTTTGGTTTTTGAGCTTTGATGTTTGAAATTTATCCCCGACTAAAACATTCGGGGACAAGCTTGGGATTTGGTTGTTTGATTTTTGGGATTTGCGGCTCTGCCGCGCCGGGTTGATCTTTGTGAATGATGATTTCATTTTCGAGTCCTCCAGTAAATGCTGAAACCTCGGCCTGCTGAGTACATTATTCCTAACGCGGCAAGAGCCGCAAATGTTTAAATGACTTGCTTTGTCGTGGTCCAAACCATCGTGCTATTGTAAGCAGTCATTAAGCTTCGCGTCATTTAGTCATTTTCTTGCAAAAAAGTGCAAAAGTTCGCTGATTCGTCACACTACCACATACGTTCCGGTTGCGACCGCGATGAGCAGCCCTGCATCATTATGCAATTCCATTTTTGTCACGGCAACTTTGTTTCCCGCACGCAGCACAGAGGCGGAGGCGATAAAAAATTTCCCCCGTCCGGGTCTGAGAAAATCGATACGTAAGTCCAGGGTTCCGAATCTCGAAAATTTTTGAATTTTTTCCTCATCCGTGGCGTCTTCCATATTCTTCAGGACTTTTAAGAAAGCGGCTAATCCTCCCATGACATCCAACGAGGCAGAAATGACCCCGCCGTGCAGAATCTTTTGCATGAAATTACCCACCAGCTCCGGCCGCATATCGACGCGTATTTGCGCTTTCTCCATATCTAGGAATTCTACCTTCATGCCTAAATGCTTATTAAATGGGACGTGCTCGTTAAAAATCGTGGTTAAGATTTCGCGAAGATACTTAATCTCAGTCATGTCTTTTTCCTGAACAATTATCAATGCAGCGCACAATCGATAGAATTTGGGCTCATGTTCAAATAGGACTCAGTTACTTACAGCTGCCAGCACAGCCGGCGGGAAGATTTCGACCACGTCGCCTTCGAGTCTTAAACTCACCGTCTGATGCGTATCATGGTCAGTCAAGCCACGATTGATGATAACGTACGGAATACCGCGATTCGCCGCCATTATCGGAAAAGAAGCCGCCGGGTGCACAGACAATGTCGAGCCGAGTGCGATGACGAGATCAGCTTGCTCAGCAGCCTGTGCCGCTCTTTGCATATCGGTTTCTCGCAAGCCTTGACCGAAACTGATCGTCGCTGGTTTGAGATAACCGCTGCATTTGCTGCACAGTGGCGCCGTTTGGGTTGTGCGGAAGCGTTCGAAATGGGGGGCCGGATCGCTGCGGTCGTGGCACATTTGGCATTCCACTTCCAAATTGGTGCCATGTAATTCGACCAATTTTTCCCGGGAGGTGCCGGCTTTTGCATGCAAACCGTCGATATTTTGCGTCACAACCATACAGATCTTGCCGCTGCGTTCGAGTTTGGAAACAGCCTCATGAACCGGATTCGGCTGCGCCTGACAAAATCCTTCCCAGCCTTCTAATTTTTGATTCCAGTATTCGACGCGCGCCGCTTCCGAAATCATAAAATCCTGATAATAAACCGGCTGATGTTTTTTCCAAACGCCCTGGGGGCCGCGGAAATCCGGGATACCGCTGCCGGTAGAGATACCGGCGCCGGTGAAAATCATAATTTGATCGGCTTGAATAAGGTAGCGAACTAAACGTTCGTCGGCTTTTTTGTTCATTGAACCTGGGATTGTTCTTGTAAACTTAAACTAAGGAAATTATGGCTTTGAGTCAAACGAAATTTATCGGAACCGTTCACCCCATCAGATTAAGACGCTGATTAGCGCGGATCAACGCTGATTTACTCTTCAACCCCCTGACTCCTAAGTGCGCTGAGCGGTAAAGTCTTGCAATTAATGGTAAAAAGTAGATAAGATGATAATCCCCACAGATTGAAGTAACCCCTAATTTAAGAAATGAATTATCTGTGGGTTCATTTATTTTCTTTTTTGGTTCCGGTTGTTAAATCTCATGTTTTATACGTGGCTTCGCCCTGCTGGATAATCCAGGATTTAGAAAAATGTTGACTTTTTTGTTATAATTTTATAAAATTCAAAGGTTAGGGGCTGCAATCCCATGAGAGTTTGTCTCCCTACGATATCTGCCCAACTTGACATTTTGACTTTTGTGCATGTTTTAAACTCTCACAATTTTGATGTGTGAAACACACGTGCTCATGTGATCTTTCCTCTACCACCACCGGCTTTTTGTCAACGAAGTTCCGGTTGTTTCGCCCGTAACCCAAGTATCGGTCATTTTGAAATGGATGATAGATAGAATACATGAAGAAACAAGACAAACAGCAGTACGAATTCCAGCAATTATTAGATTATTGCAGCGACCGGGAGTCCCCTCACTGGCAGGCTGCCTGGGGACAATTTATCGAAAGCTACAAAAATTATATCTATAAAGTGATCTTAAATCGCTGCACGAGTTTTAAACATCCGAGAATCCAATTGAATGTGTCTGAACATGTCAACGACATTTTTGCTGATGTGATGGTAAAGCTTACCGCCAACCAGTGCAAAATTTTGCAAGATTTTCACGAGCGGGATAATGAAAAAATTTTTTTGTCTTGGCTCGGGATTATCAGCTCGCGCTGTGCTCTCAATGAGCTGATGAAGATTGCAGCGGAGCCGGTCGTCGGCAATGAGGTCGAAAATTTTCAGGATTTTTTGCATACCACTGAACCCATCCAACGCAGCCAGTTATTTGAGGATTATGTGGCTATATTAAGGGACAGCAAAGAAAACAAGCGCAAGGTTGAACGGGATATTCTGCTCTTTAATCTTTACATCTGGGCAGATTTCACGACGGATATGATCGCGGATATGCCTTGTTTTCATGGTCTCGGGGAGCGGGTCGTTGACAATTTGGTCCACAGAATACGAAAACTGTTACGAGAAAATTCGGATTGAATTCAACCAGTTATTCATTTTTTTTAAGAGTTTTTTGTCCATGAACCGCTCTTATTAAGAGAAGACTATGAGCGATCGCAAAAATGTTGTCCAAGAAATGACATTAGGAGCTGCATTAGCTATTATCAGAAACGAAAGAGAGGTCTCTTCCGTGTCTGGCAAAGCTTCAAAAAAAGATCAGGAGCTTTTGAGGAGATTGCGAGAAAGACGCGATTTTTTTAACAGGAATCCGGAAGAAAGGAAGCGGCAGCTCAACTCGCTGACAAAAAAGTGCTGCGGCGACAGAGAATCCGGACTTTCCAGGAATAACGATTATTTTGTAGCACAGTTGCTGACGAGTTCTAAAGCAACCGATAAACAGAACTGTGACCTGTTAGCAGTGCATCTCAATAATTGTTACAAATGTTTTATTATCTACAGTGATGTTTTACGTGATTTTTACCATTACACACAAGGCAAGCTGTCATTGAAATCGAACAAAAAAAACAGAAAGGAAAATTAAGTGTATATTTATGTTAAGAAAATTTGGAGGGTTACGGGAGCATGAAGAACGATTTATTTCCGGTGCCGGAGCTTTCGCACGACATCATCGTTTTTTATCTAAGGGGGGGGGCAGATGAAGAAAATCAACAACGCATTCAAACCATAAAAGAAAAAAAATCAGCTTATGAAGTGATTTTTTATTTAATTGACCGCTATCACACGACTCTAAAAACAAACGAAAAATCCGAAAACCAGAGCGAATTCTCAATGACTCTATCAGAGATCGAAAAAATGTTATTGCGCCTCTTG
>JBHHWX010000396.1:0-5817 GCA_046756745.1 bacterium
TCTTGAAACGCCTGCACAAACAGGTCGGTCCGGGTCGAGCCAAAACGTCGTGCGCCCGCTTTCAAGTAGTCCAGAACTTCGTGTATTTCGCGAATACCACCGGCAGCTTTTACCTGGCAGCGTCCATCGACCGCCTCATACATAAGTCGAACATCATCTAAAGTGGCCCCTCCGTCTGCATAGGCTGTAGAGGTCTTCACAAAATCAGCGCCTGCCCGGGCGATCCAATCGCATGCCCGACGTTTCTCTTTCTGTGTCAGGTAACAATTCTCTGTAATGACTTTGACCTTCACGCCTGCCGCCGCTTTGACGACGCCTTCGACATCCCGAATGAATAGCCCTTTTTCGCTGTTTTTGAGGGCAGGGATGTTCATCACCATATCGATTTCTTGTGCTCCAAGGTCCAGGACCTCTTTGGCCTGGTATTCTTTCATGGAAGGCGTTTCGTTTCCGTGCGGGAAGCCGACGACGGTTCCCAGTAGGACGCCGGATCCCTTTATCTGCTCAACAGCGAACCGGATGTAGTGCGGCTGAACAGTCAGCGTGGCGGTGTTCAGCCTGACCGCTGTTTCGGCGAACCGGCGCACTTCTTCCCGAGTGGCGGCTGGGCTAACTATAGAATGATCGAACAGCTTCGCAAATCCGGTTGTTTCCATGTCCCCAAATCGATTATATTGATTTTTTAATTCTTATTTAGTAAATTGCCGCTATTTGGAAATTTGATCAAATATGATGAGGCCGAAAATGCATGAGAACACTCAAGAACCAACAGTTGAAGACTTAATCGAAACGCTTCATGCGATGAGAGAAGTCTGTTCGCAGTATGAAAAGAAATATAACATGCTCACCGAACAGTTTTTTGAGCTATATTCACAAGGTTTGCTCGACGACGATGGACCCAATGTCGATTTTGCAGATTGGGCTGGCTCCTATAAAACGGCTCTGCAATGCCAACAACTTTATAATGATTATTTCAAAGACACGACGGTAGATGAAAAATTAACTCGGATCAAATCCCATGCCCTGGTCGCTTAGCAACTATGAGGAGCTCGTCTATAAAATCCAAGAACTTTCAGAACATATCACATACAGCGCACTCGTTTTAAAACGCAGGAGCAAACTTGCCGCTGTATTAAGCGGTGAAGTTAAATTTGCTCAGGATATCACGCTTAAAGTGTATGAAAATCTGAGGTTCATCGCACATGAAACAGATTTTATCCTCGACTACAGCTACGAAGTTAGAAAAAATGATTCTGTGGAATATTGGTACGATTCCCAACCCCACCCGAATGATCCTTCCCTGCAATCAACGCATCCCCATCACAAACACATTCCGCCTAATATTAAACATCACCGCATTCCAGAATCTGGGCTTTCTTTCAGTGAGCCGAATCTACCTTTTCTCATCCGAACAATTGAAGAGTTGTTTTTTGTAAAATAGACCCGCGAATAATGATCTCAATGAAGCCATACAATTGCGATCTGGCGGTAGCTATCGATTATCTAATTCATTCTCCCTGATTCAATAATCTTTTTTATTTCCGGGTGGATTTCTTTTCCGCTCGAATATTCCATGAATTTATGCCATTGTTTTTGCAGCTTGCACAGATTTTGAAAAGCGTCGAATTTTGGCAAGGCATCGGCTTTAGATAAGGCTATGTTATTTAACGCTTCTTTACTTCCTTGAATATCAGCTTTCGCAAGATACTCTTCGGATAATAGCCTGGATGATTTTTCAATCTTTTCCTCAAGATGCTCTTTCAAAAAAGCTCCCGGATAGGGATCAAAATCATCCGGAGAAACCCTGACCATTCCATCTATCTGTCTTTGACTCCTAATCTTTGCCCGCTCATAGACAAAACGATAAATATCTTCCCGCAATCCCATCCACACCGGGCTCGTTTTAGGCGGAGGAAGATGTTTGATGGCAAGTCGATTGTCAAGGAAAAAGTGGAATCCAAACATCCTTGCATTGATCAAATAGTCGATATCCTCTCCTCGCGGAACGTTGGGATCAAAAGGAACAACGGTAAAAAGATTTCGATGAATGGCCATATTCCCCCCAAATACAAAAGGCGTCTTCTTTATTCTCGGTTCAGCTCCAATGATTTTATCAAAGGCTGCATTCATCTTCTCATATTGATCCCAGTATTCCATCCATGGACTCAATGTTTTCTTGATGCGGTAGCTGCCATCCTGTTGCAGGTAATATCCGGCAATTCCGTTAATCGTAACGCCATTATGTTTCTTGCCAATGAACTCCTTAGCTTTTGACACAAAATCAGGGTCTTCAAAGACCTCGTCATCATCGATCAGCAGCGCGACTTCCGAATTTAGAATATGTGGAATAAACAGGCATAAATTTCTGATGTTCGAGTATCCCCGCAGCTTAATAAGGTTGGCATATTCTTCTTTGCCTGCATCGATCAATAGATTGTTTATCTTCTTAAGATTGGATGGCGCGAATGTCAACATTTCAACCGGTGAAGCAGAAGCGGATTTTACAATGCCGGCGACCATTTCCTCAACTTCTGTTGCGATGTCTTCAGCAGTGGGAGCCGCTATCACGACCAATCTAAAATCTTTGTCCCTGAGTCCATTTATGCTCTCTATCGTTCTGAGTAAAGTTCCTTCGCAATCCAACGGCGTCGGGTGATCATAGATAGCATCCCCGTCTTTGAAACCGAGATTGCTTTCTCTTGACCAGTACGATGGGATGACCATTGTCACTTTCACTGATACGTAACTCCTGTTTTTTCAATATTTGCAAATTTATCAAGATCGACATTCCTTAAACCGAGTTAAAAGAAAAGCGGAATCAACCAGGAGATGAAAATCATCAAAAATAAATAGCCAACCAGACCTGCATAGACAGGCATCCAGGATTTTTCGCCCTTGAGCAAATCTGTGTTCCAAATGATATATTCGCTCTTCTCTTTGTTGGCAGCCTTACGGTCGAACAGGCTGGCAAAAAGGCCGACGGAGATACTGACCAGACATCCGAAACAATTCCACCAGAGCCAAAAAATTTCTTGAAACCACAGGTGCAGCACCAGGTTGAAAAAAACACCGGAAACGATGCCTATGAAAGCCCCATTCGCAGTGACTTTTCTGAAACAGACGCCCAATAAAAAAGCTGCTAATATTGGCCCGTAAAAGGCAGAACCTACAATCCCGACTGCTTCAATAACAGTTGATGAGATGTTCCCTACATAGTAAGCAAATATTGTAATAAGAACGCCCCAGATCACGGTCGTGGCCTTGCCCCAGAACAAGAATGGCTTTTTGGTTTTATTCCGTTTTATAACCAACGGATTGACAAAGTCTTCCATGGAGGCTGCGCTCAAAGAATTCAGCGCTGAATCAAGCGAGGACATTGCGGCGGCTAATACCGCGACAAATATTAAGGCTTTGAATCCGTGCGGGATATTATTCATGATGAATACCGGCACCATGTAATCAACTTTCCCCATGGAATCCACAATATCAGTAAATTGTGTGTGCTCCACAGCGTAGGCGCCAATGGCCAGTCCAATGGCGACATAGAGCAAACTCAACGGAAAGCGAAAAAAGCCATTAAAGATGAGCGCCTTTTTTGTGCCGGCTAAAGTTGCGGCGCTTAAACCTCGCTGGGCCTGGGTTTGATCGGTGCCGTAATAGGCTGATAATAAGAAGAACCCTCCTATCATCTGTGGCCAAAAAGAAAATTCACCGCCATCGCCGAGGCCATGATGCTTGAAGTCGAGTATTTGTAATCTGTCAGCCATATTGGTTGATACGATTTCCTTGAAATAACCGAACCCTCCAACGGCGTCAATTGAATAACCAATAATTAAAAAGGCGCCCATCAACAGAATTCCCAATTGCAATACATCGCTATAGATGACGGCCTTCATTCCCCCGATTGTGTCATAGACTAACGTTATGCCGCCAATAAGCAAAATCGTTATCCATAAAGGCATTTTGAAAATGGTCGATACGACAATGGCAGTCATGTAGAGCCCAACCGCTGTAGCCAATCCGCGGCTAAAAAGGAACACGCCGGATATCAGGTATTTTACAGAAGAATCAAATCTTTTCTCGAGATATTCATAAACAGAAATAAGCTCCAGTTTTCTGAAAAATGGCATCAGGAATACCATCACGAATATCATGGCAATGGGGAGTATAAATTCTCCTTGCAGCAGTTTCATCCCGCCGTTAGGTTTCAGTGCAACATAGGCAGGAACAGACATAAACCCGATTGCGGACGTTTGTGTTGCGGCCGTTGAAATACCAATGGCCCACCACGGCATTTTTCTGCCGCTGACATAATAATCTGCCTGGTCATGTTGTCCTTTGCCAAGCCACCAGCTCATGCCAATTAGAAGAGCGAAGTATACTACAAAAATCACCTGGTCCAAAAGTGTCAAACTGCCGATTTGCTCCATTGAACAATCCCTTTATCTCAATCAAACGACTCATACCCTCTAAAGGAAAATTAAAATGCTCTTATCACCATTTCAATCCTATCCCCGGGTGCGACTGTAAACTCCTCGCTTATGGGGCTTCGATTGCTTCCAACCGGATCAGCGATTAACCGGACGAAGGCCGTTCTACCTACAATGTCATCCGGTATGACAAAAACACCTGTTTCAAGAGCCGCAACCCGACCGAGTCTTACCCGTTGGGAGCGTTTCAAAACGTAGATTGTCATCGGTATTGCGTTCCGGTTCTCCACGCTTACTGTGGTTATACCGGTGTTATCTTCTCGGGTATTTCGACTTCCGGAGGTGCAGGAACCGAGGAAGAGTAAGATCACAAAAAAAAGCGTGAAAATGCGCATGGCTTTTCTCCTTCTATTTAGTACTATTCTTTCACCGATATTTTTTTCTGCGCAACAGCCTGTATCGTCGAGTCCTGTAAAGATGACACCGACACTTTGAGTCGATTCCAGCCCTTCTTCACATTCTTGAGATCGATTTCGACGAGTTCATGCATATTGTCACTGAGCGCCGGTCGGGTAAAGCTGACATCCACAGAAGCCTTGTTGCCTTTAATGGAACTGATCGTGTAAGAAATCCGCATGCTTTCACCCATACCTGCTGATCGAATATTATAAATTTCAAAATAGACCAGCACGGGCTCTTTCTTACGAATCTCATAAAACGGATAAGGACTCACCGTAAAGTCGGGGTAATGTACAGCCGGCAGGATTTTTTTCTGCACGTCATTCTTTGCTCGGTAATGCAGTTGAATATCGCTTAACAACAACTTCGTCCTGGCGGAGAAATCCCGAATTTGGAATAGCCGGCGGTTATAGCCCGTTTTTTCACGCTGTTTTTCTTGCACCTGCAACGCCAATTCAGCATTTTGCGGTCTTGCCAGGAGTGAAACATGTCCAACTGCGTTTGAAAATTTTTCGCGAGCAGCCAATTTGACAGCCAATGGCGAGGCGCTTTGGTTCTTAACCAGCGGTTCGAACTTCTCATCGCGCAGCATTGCGCTGAATTCCAAATTCAGCGTCAAATTCAACGTATCTTTGCGTGACTCCCTGATTTTCTTGACCAGGTTCTTTTTCAGGGGAGCCAGCAGCGCAACGTCTATTCTGGTTGTTCCCGCCGGCCCGCGAAATTGCGCCACCCGGTCGAAAAATTTCAACTCGTTTTCAGCTTGCAGGACGTCGCGCGCTGCAGGCGGGGCTTTGGCACGGGCCGCCTCAATGTGGAAAGTTAACGCGTTCGCTCTGTCTCTTAGAGCCATTTGGGGGGCGCCGGTCTCGTAGACCCGCATTGGCAGAACGGCTCGTGCAAGTGCAGGGGAAATATGGTCCCTTTT
>JBHHWX010000397.1:0-5803 GCA_046756745.1 bacterium
CTCAGCCATGATTACATCTTCTCGATTTATGAAAGTCCATCGGGGCAAGTCTGGGTTGGCACGCGCGATGGTTTGAACCGGTTTGACCGTCACAACCAGAAGTTCTCTCTCTATAAAGCTTCCCCCAATAAAACCAACAGTCTGAGCCACAAAAATGTTTTGCCCATCTTTGCATCGCGAAAGAAAGAGGGCATCCTCTGGGTTGGAACTTACGATGGCCTGAACAGGCTGGATCAAAAAACCGGCAGCGTAAGGCATTACAAAAGCAACCCGCGGAATCCTGACGGAAGTTTGATCAACAGTTATTGTCTTTCCCTTTACGAAGATCGCGACGGCGATCTCTGGGTCGGCACGCGAGGCGGCATCACAAGAATGCATTTTGACCCCAATGGCAACGAAACGTTTACCCATTATCGACACGACCCCGGCGATGACGCAAGTCTCAGCAACGACGCGATTCACTATATCTATGAGGACCGTTCAGGCGTTCTCTGGTTCGGAACGGGCGGCGGGGGCTTGTGCCGATTCAACAGCCGCAGCAGCACCTTCACGCGCTTCCAGCGGGATGCAGCCAGACCGGAGAGTTTAAACGACCCATTTGTCTTTGCCTTGCTCGAAGATCGGCACGGACGTTTCTGGGTGGGTACCGCCGCCGCCGGCTTGAAGTTGTTCGACCGGGAAACCGGCGCGGTTCGCCACTTTCAGCACGATCCGTCCAATCCTGCCAGTCTCAGCAACAACCGGGTTTTGTGCCTCACGGAAACGCAGTCTGGAGAAATTTGGGTAGGTACGGCAGCCGGTCTCAACAAGCTGGTTGTACCGACCACGCCGGAAAAAGATTTTTTGTTCGTGCAATTTCATGAGTCCGACGGGCTTCCGAATGAAGTCATCTACGGCATTTTGGAGGACAACTCCGGCCACCTTTGGATAAGCACCAACCGCGGACTGGCGAAAGTCACCCCAGGAGCGGACCGCTTAACGGTGCGCATCTACACCGCCGCGGACGGATTGCAGAGCGATGAGTTCAACCACAATTCCTTTCACAAAGACCGTGACGGCAGGATGTATTTTGGCGGCGTCAACGGTCTCAATGCGTTTCATCCGGACAGCGTCAAAGACAACCCATACGTGCCACCCATCGTCATCACCGACTTTAAGATATTGAATGAAGCAGAGCGGTTTACCGGAACTTCCGAAATCGTTCTCAGCTACCGGGATTACTTTTTTTCGTTCGAGTTTGCAGCGCTCAACTATACGCTTCCGGAAAAAAATAAATACGCTTACATGATGGAAGGATTCGACGAAGATTGGATTTATTGCGGCACGCGCAGATTTGCCTCCTACACCAATCTCGACCCCGGTGACTACATATTTCGAGTAAAGGGCAGCAACAACGACGGTGTCTGGAACGAAGAAGGAACGTCTGTCAAAGTCAGGGTTACGCCGCCGCCATGGAAAACCTGGTGGGCTTACACCCTGTACGGCCTGTTCATCCTCGGAAGCATTGCCGGTTTCGTTCGTTACAGAATCCGGTCTCTCGAGAAAGAGGTAGAGGCCAAGGCGGCTATCGAACGCGCCAAGGTGGAAGAACGCGAACGCGTGCGCAAGAATAGTTCCGCGGACTTCCACGACGAGGCAGGTCACATGATTACCAAGATTACGCTGTTCCTCGAATTGGCCAAAAGAAAAGCCGGTCTTGATGCCGGACTAACCGAGTACCTGAGCAAAATTGAAGAAAACACCAAGGCCCTGTCGAGCGGCATGCGCGATTTTATCTGGGGTCTGGATCCGGAGAAAGATTCGCTGTACGACACGTTGCTGCGCTTAAAAGATTTTGGCAACAACCTGTTTCAGCACAGCGAAATCCGCTTTCAAGCTGGCGGTATCAAGCCTTCATTCAAACAGATTGACCTACCCATGCATCACCGTCGCTCGATCCTGTTTATTTTCAAAGAGGCGATGAACAATTGTATAAAATATTCTGTGGCGGACTCGGCCTACCTCAAAGCCGAATTAGATCGCACTGAATTGACAATAATTTTTGAAGATAACGGCGCCGGATTTGAACAAAGGAAAGACGGTGAAGGGTACGGTTTGAAAAATATGGTTGCACGAGCCGGGAAAATCGGGGCGAGCATAGAGATTGGCTCAATTCCAGGACAGGGAACTAAGATCGTTTTCAAAAAGAGTTTTGACTTTCTCCTTTCCAGAAACTCATGACCTAACTCAAGTTGCATGTCAATATGCCCCATATGAGTAATTGCATTCACACTTCAAATTTCGTAAGTTTGCAACATGAGCAGCGAAGCAATTTCAGTCGCCGTTGTTGAAGATGACCGCGAAATCCGCCAGTTGCTAACGCTTATCATTGACGGGTCTCCAGGGTATGCCTGCAAACAGTCCTTCAACAATTGCGAGAGCGCCGTTCCGGAAGTCGAACGCAATCCGCCGGACGTGGTGTTGATGGATATCGACCTGCCCGGCATGTCCGGCATCGAAGGCGTGAAGCTGCTGAAGGCAAAACTTCCCGACACAGATTTCATCATGCTTACCATCAAAGAGGATGATGATTCCATCTTCGAGTCAATCTGTGCCGGCGCCACGGGCTACCTGGTAAAAGACATGCCGCCGGCTGAGCTACTTCAGGCCATCAAAGAAGTTTATGAGGGCGGCTCGCCCATGAGCGCCAACATCGCCCGCAGGATCGTCACCTCTTTTAAGAAAAGTCCAGAATCGCCCCTAACCCCCAGGGAAACTGAAATCCTGCAAAAACTGTGTGACGGCGACAATTATAAAACCATCGCAGAAGCGTTATTCATCAGCGGCGACACTGTGCGTGCCCACATCAAGAATATCTACAGGAAACTCCAGGTTAACTCCAGAGCTGAAGTCGTAAAAAAAGCCATCCAGAACCGCCTCATCTAAGCGCCCGACCTCTCTGACTATTAAGTCAATACCTTCAAGGACACGCTGACCTTCTGCTTTTGAAGGTTAGCGTTTGGTTGTCTTATTTGTGCAAAAATACACTAACTTTTTTTGAAAAAGTCGGCGTCTCCCTGGCTTTAAACGGCAGCCCAAAATACCTCATATGGGTAATTGATTTTGCACCGAGACGGACGTAAATTGGGACTGAGTTTAAACAATTTGGCAGAAATCAATCTATCCGAAAAGGAGGAAAATATGAACTCTCTTTACAAAAATTTCACGTTTTTGTTCGTTGTCGTTCCATCATTTTTATTGGCTCAAAACGAAATTCCCAATTCTGGTTTTGAAGACTGGAGCAACGGCAATCCGCAAAGCTGGGGAACCACGAATATACAGGGACAGGTCACAAATGTAACGCAATCAACTGATGCGCACGGCGGCGCCTCTGCCGTCCGGGGAGAGGTCGTTGAATTCAACGGAGTGCCCTTTTCTGCCTCCATCTTCGCTGGTGTGAGCCCAAATTTGCCTTTTCCGGTATCACAAAATTATGCGAGATTGAGCGGTTTCTATCAGTTTGAACCTGCGGCACAAAGTGACATTCTTGGCGTCAGCGTTAACCTTTTGGATTCAGGTTTCAGTTCTGTGGCCATTGGAGTTGATACGCTCGCCAGCACAAACGGTTCGTATGCACAGTTTGTGGTCGAGTTGGATTACTCCGCTGGCGCGAGCGCCGGTGACGCAGCGTTTGCCTCGATTCAGTTTGCAATCGGCGGCCAGGGTACAATCGCTCTTGGGACGTTTTTTCTGGTGGATGATTTGCAGTTTGAAGGCGTCGTGACCAGTATTGGTCAGGAAGACGGACAGATTCCCGATGCCTTCACGTTGCAGCAGAACTACCCGAATCCGTTTAACCCATCCACGACCTTCGCATTCACCATTCCAAAAGACGGCAAGGTGAAGCTAACCGTGTTCGATCTTTTAGGCCGGGAAGTGGCGCGTGTGGTGGATGAGCGCTTGCCCGCCGGAAGTCACAGCGTGCAGTGGCAGGCCAGCAATTTCCCCAGCGGCGCTTATTACTACAAGCTGACTGCCGGAGAATTTACGAATGCCAGAAAACTCATTCTACTCAAATAGAAGTGTGTATCTCGAGCCAACACCGTTTGTAACGGTGTTTTTGACGGCAAGATCAATTTTTTCAACATAACGGAGGATTTTACCATGAAAAAGAAAACAGCTCACACAATATTCATATGGCTATTTGCGATGATGCTCGCTGTCGCATGCAGCAGCAACGATGCATCCGAATCGGGAAACAAAAGCGGCAAGAAAAGCGCAGGCAGCAGTTCGCTGGCCGGTACCTGGGTTGCCACAGAATTGAGCTACGCCAGCAAGAAAAAGCCAACCCGCACTCGAGATATAAAAGAGATGATGAAAGCCTCCATCACCATGACCATCAAAGCCAGTGGTCACTACAGTTACAAAGTTAAAATGATGGGGATGACCAAAACCGAGTCGGGAAGAGTGAAGAAAAACGGCAATCGGATCACCACGGACAACCCAGATTTCAAAATGAGCCTATCCGGCAACAGGCTGATCATGACCAGCGATAATCACAAATGGGACTTTGGCCGTGGCAAGGAACCGGCGATATCTAAGGCGGTTTTCGTACGAAAGTAGCCGAATGATCCAAATCCCCAAGAGCGTGGAGGGTGGAGCGTGAAGAGTTAAGCGAAAACACGCACTCCCTCTCCCCTTTACTCTCGACTTTCAACCCTCTACGAGGATTTTTAAAATTGTAATAAGCACAAACTGGAGGACAACACCATGAAACGAATGACTTTTGCCATGCTAATACTCACCCTGAGTCTGGCCTTGGGATGTAACCGCTCGTCTGACTCAGAAGACAGCGGGATGGCCGCCCTTTCCCTAAAAAACGACCGTAGCGAGATAACTGTCAAAGGCGGCGGCGAAGAAGTGCACCTATCGCTCGACGAATCCGGGGTTGACCTGCCAGACGATTTTCCCAGCGATGCGCCGGTCTATCCCGGCTCCACGGTGTTCACGAGCGCTACATCTGAGTATGGCTACACAGTGGCTCTGCAAACCCATACCCCGCTTAAGGAGGTTACGGATTTCTACAAGAAAAAGCTGAAAGAGAAGGGTTGGAAGATAGTCCTTAACTCAAGCCTCGGCCAGGACGGTAGCATGTTACAAGCCAGCAAAGACCAACGAAGCCAATACATAACGTTTACTCAGCAAGCAGGAACAACAACAATCAGCATGACGGTGAACTAATGGAATAAGTCCCAGGACACAAATCCCAAATAAATCACAATAGTCCAAGTTTAAAAGTCCAAACTCGGTGGCGTTAGTGCAAAACACTTGGGATTTGGTTTTGAGAGTTTCAATCATGGAATGGATATTTATTCTTTCTCCGGCCTCAGTCCCGCTTCTTGCGGTTGTCATCGTCCGGCATTTTGCTCCCCATTCTCTTTGGTTGCAGCTTGGCGCGGCAGCTCTTGGCGGCGCGGCTACCGGGGCTTTCTTGTTATCGGCAGCTTCTGCCATGGCTTCAGCCGTGAGTCCGCCAGCGGCGATGATGCGCGGGGCTGCGGTTGGATCCGTGGCCGGGCTTCTTATTGGCGGCTTGTTTCAGCTACTTGTAGCCTTTTGGCATTGGGTACGCGGCCGGAACACAAGTTACGGCGATTCATCTCCCCGCTGATGCCCTGGTTTTCTGCTGCAAAAGAGGGGGAGAAACCGGCGCCAATGGACATGACGACTTTGTTTTGAGGTCTAAACCCACTTACTCTTCCTTATCAGTCTTGATTTTCTTGTCTGCGATTTTTAAATTGAATTAACTGAACAAAGTAAATTG
>JBHHWX010000398.1:0-5786 GCA_046756745.1 bacterium
AATTTTAACCATTATAGAATCATCTTCAAAACGGTTTTTCCTTAGCTTAGATTTTAAATCATTTTGCCATAAAATCATTCTGCCTTTTAATCTTTAAACTGATTCTGCTTTTCTATTTTATGACTAGAACCCGGAACATTTTCAAGGCGCTGGCCGCGGTTCTCAGCTTGTTCATTCTGGCAGAGGTTAACTATCCGCAGCTTAAGCCGCAATCCCAATTGGCGATTTTTGCCCTGCTGGGTTTGACGCTGGTTTTTTTGAAATATCCCATTCACAAAAAGTTTGCCGTACACAAAGTTTTCCGGATATTGGACTGGGCCATTATGAGCGTGGTGGTTTTTTGCTTCGGCTACATTTTGGTGCAAACGGAGCCACTATTTTCGAGCGTCTGGCCGGGCGGTCAATCGCTTGGCAATCGCGCCGGTATGGAAGGGTCACTGGACTTCGTGGTTGGACTTTTGGGGTTGCTCTTGGTTTTAGAGGCCGCTCGCCGCGCCATCGGTCTGACCCTGCCGTTGCTCTCGCTCGTATTCTTGCTGTATGCTGCTTTTGGTTCGATTATGCCGGACTGGCTGTTTCCACACCACGGGTACTCCTGGGAACGTATCGTGGGTCAGACCTTTCTGCACAGTCAGGGAGTGTTCGGCATCGCCCTGAATGTGATGTTTAAGTACGTGTTTCTTTTCGTTCTGTTCGGAACCGTGCTGGAGGCCACCGGCGCAACGGACTTCATTATTAAGTTTGCCCGCCTGCTTTTTCGAAACAGCGTCGGCGGACCGGCAAAAGTGGCCGTCCTCAGCAGCGGTATGATGGGCTCCCTTTCCGGCAGCGCGGTCGCCAACACCGCCACCACCGGTACCTTCACCATTCCGATGATGAAAAGCTCCGGTTTTAAGCCCGCGACCGCAGCCGGCGTGGAAGCCGCAGCCAGTTCGGGGGGGGCGCTCATGCCGCCAATCATGGGCGCCGGCGCTTACATGATGTTGGAAATCATCGACCCCCCGGTTACTTATCTGCAAATCATACAAGCAGCGATCATACCGGCGGTGCTCTATTACGCGACGCTGCTGTTGATCGTGCATTTGCACGCCAAGCAGATTGACGCTTCGAGCGAGAGGGTCAGTCAGGACAATATCGAGCTGCCGCCAAGATTTCAAGGCGTCATTTTTTTCAGCGCGTTTGTGACCCTCATGGTTTTTTTGCTCTTAGGCTACACCCCGTTTCGAGCGGTGAGTTTGAGCTTGTTGGTTATTTTGTTGTTGAGTGCGTTTAAAAGAGAGACTCGTGTAGGCGCGCGGGGTATTGTCGAGGCGATGAAACGGGCAGCGCACGGCGGTATCTCTTTGATCGCAGCGGCTTCCTGTGTTGGGGTCATTCTCGGGGTGGTGACTCTGACCGGAATCGGCACCAAGCTGCCGGGCGCTATCCTGCCTTTGGCGCAAAGCAATCTCATTTTGGCCCTGCTGCTTTTGATGATTTCTACGATTATCCTCGGTATGGGCTTACCGTCCGCGGTGTGCTATCTGCTCATGGCGACGTTGGTGGGGCCGGTTCTCAGCGATTTGGGGATAGTTCCACTGGCTGCCCACTTGTTTATCTTCTATTTCGGCATGATGTCCATGGTGTCGCCGCCTGTGGCTCTGGCAGCCTACACCGCCGCAGCCATCGCTGGCTCAGGCATCATGCAGACCGGGTTGGCTGCGTTTCGTTTCGCCCTGGTCGGGTTTGCTCTGCCTTTTGCATTTGTCTTGCGCCCGGAGCTGCTGCTTTTGTCCACAGATGGAGTCACGGCGGGTTTTTTTTCAATAGCGGCCAATGTTGCGATCACCTTCGTTGGAATTTTCGCACTCGCAGCGTCGGTTTCCGGTTATTGGTTTACAAAACTGAGTTTATGGATGCGGGGGCTTTTACTGAGCGCGGCATTGGGATTTTTGTTTACAAAGTCGGGAGGCGGTCATGTTTGGGTGCAGGCGCTGGCTTTTATTACGGTGAGTAGTGTAGGAGGGGTCAGTTGGTATACACGTGTTTCGGAGAGTCAGCTAAAACCCTGAATGTTGCTACGAAAAGGCACGCTCCTTTTTACTTCACAGTATTTTTTGCATTGACAATAAAGATATAATTGTTATAATTTCAAAAGAGGTAATTGTTGTTACGAAGGGAACCATAACGACCAATCCTCTGAGAACTTATTTGGAGAAACGACTCAATGCCTTCTTTGACTGAACTTGAATTTTTACAATCAGTTCTTGATCAGCTCAACGCCGAAAGAGCCTGCCAAGATTATGGGCAAAAAGAGTTGGAGTTGCTGGATGAAATTGCAGAAAATAAAACAGGTCTGGGTTCGGCATCTACACTTTTAAGATCGCCCATAGGATTGCTTGTAGCGTCACCAGAAAAAGGTGAAAGCCAATTTAGAACACATCCTCTGGCAGAATCTCTTCAAGAAAGATATCGAACTAAATTAACCCCGGCGGGAACGTAACGATGGCTACATCTGAACATCTCGCAGATTCCATTTTGATAGAAAGGCAAGGAGTCCACGCATTGGTGTGGGATGATAAAGGTGATCTCATCCGAGCCCTGCTCATCCTTTTAGAGGTTATTGATAAAATACCCATAAAACCTTTTTTATTGTCATCGGTTGAAGAGTCTGAGAAAGCGCTAAGAAAATTATTTGAAATACAGCCTGTATCAGCTAATGATGTTTATTTGGATGACGCGATTAAAACCTCGCGAGATGAACTTCTACTGATCTTTCTACAGCAAGCAACGAACACCACAATTGGGCCTTTGCTTAATGGTTGGCGCAGTGCACTAGCAAAGCCCCCTGGAACGCTTTTGGTTGTTCGAAATGCTGACTTCACAAGTTTTCAAAGAGAAGCGCCGGACTTGGCTTCCTTTATAGGCCCTAAAATCACGGATTCATCAACGATTCTTTATATATGGAGTCAAAAAACCGCACAAAAAATTCAACGACAACTGCCTCAAACGATAACCAACATGTTAAAGAAACTTCCCGGAGAGCAACCTGCTACAAAAGAAATAAGCGATTGGATCACTCAACACCCTCCGCTTGATTGAGGAGAATTCCATAGTGAGAGGACATGAGCTTGGGATTATCCAGAAGACTTTTGTGCAGTGTTTCAAAGATATTGCAGTTTTGGAGCGTTTTGACTCAGATGGCCAATATTTTGAAACGAATGATATTCATAAAGAACGAAAACGTTGGCTTGTGATCGCTGCGGGTGTTAACGATTCTGAAGCTAAAGAACTATTCTCGGCGATTCCAAAACGTGCAGAGAAAGCTTTAATTCCGCTTAATTACAGATCTGTATGTAAAATCTCCATCCTCTTTGTTCTTCGACCTTACAAAAACGACCTAAAACAAGTCCCACAATCAACTCTTGTTGCTCCTTTCGCTCCAAAGAAAGGGATTCCTCTTATCGAAATTCGGCAATCGTATGTGAGAATATTAAATTTTCCGGATAATAAGAATAAACTGAATAATGTACGGTGGGAGTGGGATTTAGTATCCTCTTTCGACTATCCTACGGAGAAATGGCTGCGCAAATGGAAAGATGACTGTGGATTTAATCCAGCACATCTCTCAACACTGACTTGGATTTGCGCCTCTCCATTGGAGGGCCAAACCCCCTGGCTTTCATTCTTTCACTGGCAGTTTGGTTAAGAAAATTATGATCAGACTCTGAGATGCATATACAACGAAAAAACTAAGGAGAGACACACCTTGAGTAGACAAAAAATAAAAAAAATGGAAGTGATGGTTGCCGATGTAATTACGGAAGCGCCCGATACCGTAACCCTGGTTCTCTTTACCGGTAATGACTCTTTGAGTTATGCTCCCGGGCATTTTTTAACCATCTCGCCGCAACAATTTCCGGCATTGCGAAGATGGGTGGATTATTTGGAAGATCTGAAAGGAAAAAAAGAACCTCCGCGGGCGTATTCTATGTCGAGCTCCCCGGATGAAAAGCATCTGGCGATCACCGTGAAAGAGGAGCGTTATATTTCCGGGGTCACACCTTATCCGCCGTTGCTGTCTCCCATCTTAGCAAAAAGAACCCCGCGTGGAACGAAGATGGTCGTCACAGGTTTCACCGGACCTTATACTCTCAGCGAGGAAACCCGCAAGACCCATGATGAGGTTGTGCATATTTGCGCCGGAAGCGGGGTTGTCCCCAGTTTTAGCATTATCAAACACGACCTGCGCGTCAATGAAGAATTGAAACACACGCTTATTTTCAGCAATAAAATGTGCGAAGATGTTATTTTTTACAAAGAGCTTGAGCAATTGCATAAACAGTTTCCCAGGCGGCTGCGCGTCGTTTACTCTTTAACTCGGGAAACCGATGAGAGTTGTTTCGGGGAACGCATGCGCAAGGGAAGGATTTCCAAAGGCCTCATTACAGAGTTCGTTGCGGAGCCGGCAAGCGCGGCTTATTTTGTCTGCGGTCCCGATCATTTACTTTGGCAAAAAAAAGCAGCAAAAGAAAAAGGCGAGAGCTTGCCGCCCTCGTTTATGAGTAGTGTCCTTACTTTTCTGGATGAGTTGGGGGTCCCCAAAGAGAAAATTACCAAAGAGAGCTATGGGTAAACGCTTTCAATTAGCTAATAGCTAATAGCTTACAGCTTTTTAGGGATGTGTCCCTGATTATGAATATCAGGCTTTGAAGTGTTACAGTTACTTCACTCCAAATTGAGGAGTTCTATTTGGAGTGCATCGACTGTGTCAATGCTGCTTTTTAAAGCTGATAGCTGACGGCTGAAAGCTGATGGCTTTTCATTTATTTGGTGATTAATTTTTATCTAATTTAGCTATCCGTGAGGTAAAATGGATTGGATAACCGACCCACAGGCGTGGATTGCTTTGGCCACGCTTACATTGCTTGAAATTGTTTTAGGGATTGACAATATCATCTTCATTTCGATATTGGTTGGACGTCTTCCCGACAAAAACCGCAATCGTGCCCGTGTGCTGGGATTGGGTTTGGCCATGATCACGCGCATCGCTCTACTCCTTTCCTTGACCTGGGTGATGGGGCTGACAGCGCCGTTGTTCACAATTTTAAAACAAGAAATCTCCGGTCGTGATATGATTTTAATTCTGGGAGGTCTTTTCTTGCTTGGAAAGAGCACCCATGAAATCCACAACAGCTTAGAAGGAGAAGATGACGCTCATGAAAGTAAAGTTTCGGCCGGTTTTGTCTCTGTGCTCATTCAGATAGCCGTGATTGACATTGTGTTCTCTCTCGACTCGGTAATTACGGCGGTAGGGCTTGCTGAGCATCTCCCGGTGATGATATTGGCGATCGTGGCTGCTGTCGGTGTTATGATGTTTTCGGCTCGTGCTATCGGCGATTTTGTCGACGGTCACCCGACCATTAAGATGCTTGCGCTGAGCTTTCTCATCTTGGTGGGTATGGCGTTGTTTGGCGAGGGCTTCGAATTGCATATTCCAAAAGGGTACATCTATTTTGCCATGGCGTTTTCGGTTGGAGTGGAAATGTTGAATCTCAAAATGCGAGCAAAGAGAGCGAAGCCTTTGCAGCTTCATAAAGCGCTGCGGGAAGAATAACTATTTAGATACAAATTAGAAGGCAAAACGATTTAAGGGCATAACAATTCACCCCTTAAAATATAGAAAGACAAAATAATTTCTATAAATCTTATCATAATCATTTTGTCAGCAATTATTTGGTTTTCTAAAGATTCAAACTTAAACCAAATGTGAAGTTTTCTTTCTGTGGACCATTTTGTTGGCTCTG
>JBHHWX010000399.1:0-5783 GCA_046756745.1 bacterium
CCGGTTCGATTGAGGAGTTGACCATCTCATCATTGCTGATTTCCAGGGTTGGAGCATGCGACCAATCCGGCCCCAATCCGGAGCGGTTGAAGTCATCGGTGAGCAATTCCCCATCAGCGGTTGTGAAACTCGCCACATTTGAAACCGGCGAGGGATTGCCGGCTTCATCGAAAACCTGTAAGGCGAAGTAATAAGTCGTCTCCGGTTCTAAATTCAGGTCGACAAAACTTTGTGGCGTCCCGGCTGCTGTCGGAGCGGGCGCTTCGTTGACTTGAATGGCGCTCTTGAAGTCATTCTCAGTGTCGATAGGGCTCAGTGAATAGCGCACATCATATTGAAAGGCTCGTCCGTTATGGCCATCATCCCCAGGCGCGGTCCAGGTTAAAACCACGGAAGTCGCAGAAACTTCGATAGGGTTGAGGTCTTCAATTTGGGCCGGCTGCTCAAAATCACCGCTGCCCTCTGCAAAAAACTCTGCGATATCATTTCTGCGGTTATGGCGCACGATGACGCCGGCATAGAAATTTCCGCCAAGTCCTGAGTTGCCGGTTGTGATCCTGCCGGCGAAAACGTCGTTGACGAAATAATCAAACCTCAAGCTGTCGGTATCCCCGGCGATTGTGACGCCAAATTTGTCTCCGGCAGCCGGAGGACCGGTTTGACTTTTGACATCCAAGTTCAGATCTTCGCCGGCGACGCCATTTTCGATCGTCCACAATCGCAGCATGTTATCTTCAGTCGTGATATAAGCTAAAAACCCGGAGGCGTCCTGAGAGGCGGAATCTAAGAGAAGCGCCAGTCCCCCTCTGCGGATGCCGCGCTTGTTCGCTTTCGCACTCCATCGAATCGCAACGTGCGTGGGATTCATCACTCCTTTAAACGCCGCCATGTACTGCCATCTCTTGGTGCCGTCTTTTGCTGTATTGACCAGATTGCCTGATCGAATTTCAAACTCCGGATCCGTATCCCAAGGGGCGCCGAGAGAGCTGCGTTCAAAATTGTCGGTCACGCTGAGGTCGGCGCCGACGTTCATTGCGGTGGTCACCGCATAAAACCAGACTTGCGCCATCAAATGAAATCCGGCATCGTTTGGATGTACGATGTCAGTCGGTGTAAAGTAGTCGGCGTCCCAGTTGCTGTTACATTTGAAAATCTCATTCATGCCGGCATAAAAAATTTGAACGCCGGCTTCTCTTTTCGAAGCGGTTAAGGTGAAAAGCAATTGATTGAGTGCGGTGGTCGTTTCGTCTCTCTCATCGATGCGCGGGATCAAACTCGAGAGGACGATTTTGATATCCGGGTTAAAGGCATGGATTTCATCAACAAGCGCGCCTATCTCATCCCGGGTGCTTTCCGGTGTTTGGTCGCTGGAAATATCGTTTGTACCGAGATGCAGCAGAATCATATCCGGCGGATTCGCCGATAGATACGAAGCGATATTGTCGAGGATTTGATCGGCGCGAAACCCGTCGTGTCCTTCGTGTTCGGAATCAAATCCGGCTCCGTGAGCAAGCGATCCGACAAAATCGAAATCGATACCCTCCGAAGTCAGGAATTCCGCTAAATCGTCGCGATAACCCGCGTCGTCCGTGGATGGACCGCTGACCCCTTTGCTGATCGAGTCCCCTAACGGCATGATTTTGATTTGCGCGATAAGAAAACGCGGCGTTGGAATCAGAAAAAAACAGAAGACGAAACAGAGTTGAATGATTGTTTTCCACATCGATGCGTACAACCTTTCTTCATCCTGATTTGATTTTTCGTAACTATTCAGCCTTGGTATTGGAGTGCAACGCTTTAGCGTTGCGGCTTTCATTGAAACAGTGCAAAACTAAAGTTTTGCACTCCGAAGCTTCTCACGCCTGAATAGATACGATTTTTCATAACACATCCCCAGAAATAAAATAAATTAATTTTTTCGGATCGCGGAAAAATTTCCCAAAAAAACCAAAAGAATCATTCATTTAAGGCTTGATTTATTGGTCGGAAAAGTAATATACTTTATCACAAGTGTCCGGTTTAAAAACTTTAGATGAGTGTTTGTGCACCCCCCTAAATCCCCCCTCAAGGGGGGACTAAGGGGGGTGTCAGACCTTAATACCTGAATTTTCAGCAGTTAATGTTTATTGAAACATACTCAAAACCGGACATGTATATTGGAGCCTATAAAATAGCCACTCATTTTGAAAAGTAAGTAACACAACGCGATGAATCCGGATCCCTACATTTCAGCTATCGTTTTAGCGGCCGGCTGCTCGAGCCGCATGGGAAACACAGACAAGCTTTTTTTGCGCATAAACGGCACAAGCATTCTCAGAATGTCTGTTGAAAATGTTTTGAACGCACACGTTGACGAGGTTGTGGTGGTGACCGGGGAAAGCACGTTGCAAGTGCAGCAGGAGCTGAAACAGTTGGACGCGCACGTGATCGAAAATCAGAATGCTCGTTACGGCATGAGCGCCTCACTCGTCACAGGCATCGCAAGTGTCAACCCGAAGTCGGAGGCGGCGCTCATTGTGCTGGCTGATCAGCCGAATCTCAAACCGAGGTCTTTGAATGAACTGATCGACGCCTATCTTTCATCCGGGAAAAGAATTAGTGCCAGCCGCTATCAAGGCATTCTCGGAACCCCAGCGCTTTTCGACCGCACACTTTATCCGGAGCTGTCGAACCTCGAAGGCGATGTTGGGGCGCGTTCGATTATCAACAAATTTTCTGGGGAAACGACGCCTGTTGAAATCCCAGAGGCAGAGAGCCTTGATATCGATACTTTAGCGGATTTTGACAAAATGAAATCATTGCACGTAGCGACCAAACCGGAGCCGGAAATCCTAAACTCAGACATCAACAAAAGTGGCTAAATTCAATAAAACAACTTATCGTGTTCGCAACAAAATCTTAACTCTCCCGATTATGAGAGCAATAAAGACAAAATGATGAACGACAAAATAATTTCTCTAAATCAAGATTTTTAGAATTTAAGGCAGAATCATGAATCGGCAGAATCATTTTGAGCCGTTCAGGATGACATTTTCATCTGAGCAGAAGGCGCATGCTATCTATCTGGATCAGGAGTCGGGCCTATCAGAATGCCTCGAGCGTTTAAGTCTCGATTGTGCCAGGCCGACTCTCCTGCTCATCGGCGGCGCGGGCAAAATGACACAAAGTGAATTGCGCCGGCTGCGTCCGCTGTTTGCCGACGTGCTGGCACGAGCCGCTGATGAGCTCGGGCTGTGCGTCATCGACGGCGGCACAGACGCCGGCGTCATGCAGTTGATGGGACAGGCGCGCAAGGACGCCCATGCTTCATTTTCATTGCTTGGCGTGGTTGCGAGAGGAACGGCTGTGCTGCCGAATGCAGACCCGCCGTCAAAAGATTCTGCACCGCTCGAACCCAACCACACCCATTTTATTCTCGTCCCCGGCAACAATTGGGGTGATGAAGCGCCGTGGCTGTCAAAATTCGCCGACCGGCTTGCGGGGAACAAACCCTCGCTCACGGTCCTGGTGAATGGCGGAGACAACTCACGCAGAGATCTTACGTTTAGTTTAAACGCCGGCCGAAAAATTTTAGTCATCGCCGGCTCTGGGCGCCTGGCCGATGAACTGGCCAGCGACTCAGAGCGCTCGCAAGGCATTTCGATTTTGGAGATGTCCGAGGGGCTCGAAAAGATAAGCGCGACCCTTTATGCACTGTTTGAGGAGGGAACACATGGCTGAATTCAATAAATTCGACGAGTACAAATTTTTTGCGGAAAGCACCCAACACCTATCCGAGCGGCGCCAAAATGCCAGCCAAACCTATTTGACGGTCAACACGGGAATTTTTGCTGTCTTTGCTTTTTTGATTAAAGATTCCGGTTTGCAAGGAGGCCCCTTGCTTTACTTTAGCATCCCCCTCTTTCTTGTCGGCGTCCTCGCCTGCTGGACGTGGGTCAAAATAATTACACAATACAAAGCCCTCATCGGCTGGCGTTATACCAACCTGATTGAGATGGAAGAAAAGATCGAGCAGAGCCACAAAATGTACAGCAAAGAGTGGGATGATTTTTTTGAACCGAGGCAGGGCAAGGAAAAATTTGGCTTCTCACGGCTCGAAATTTGGCTGCCGCGACTGTTTATCGGGCTTTACCTGCTTTACGGGGCCGGACTGATTCTGGCGGCTTTATTGGGCTGGAAAATTGGGAATTCCTAACCCGGCGGAGCCGGCGACTTCGCGCGGACGACGTGGCCCCTTCGGGGCAGTTGTCAAACCGAAAAGAGAAAATTGCGGACCGTAGATCGTAAATCATATATCGTATATCAGATTCTGGAGCCGGACTCGAACATATACGATTTACGATATGCGATCTATGATATTCGATTTTTAAAAGAAGCTCGTCTTCTCTAATCGGAAAGCTTGTCGGATCACTTTGGGATTTGGTTTTTGGGATTTGGGATTTCCGGCTTTGCCGGTTTCGGGTTCACATCCCCACTCGAGCTCTGTGCAAAATCCAACGTTGATTTAAACTCGATGCTGTAAATATCCAACATGGTGATAAAAAACACCGCGATAACCGGCCCGATGATAAATCCCATAATGCCGAACACGCTGATCCCGCCCAGAGTTGAAAAGAAAATCATCAAGTCGTGCATGCCGGCGTCGCGGCCCACCAGTCGCGGCCGCAGCACGTTATCGATGTTGCTGATCACCACCACCGTCATGAGGAAAATCGCCACTCCTTGCCAGAGATGACCGGTCATGAGTTGGATGATGGCCGCGGGATACAAGACTAACCAGGTGCCTACCAACGGTATCACCGACAGGATAACCATAACAACCCCCCAAAGGACAGCCGACTGCACTCCGAAAATCCACAAGACCAGACCTCCGAGTGCGCCTTGTACCAAGCCGATCAGCAGCGTGCCTTTGACAGTGGCGCGCGACACCGAAACAAAGCGTTCGATGAGCGCCTCTTCATGCGCATCGTCTAAAGGGCTCAGATACTTGATCCGCTGCACTAACCGGTCGCCGTCTCGAAAGAAGTAGAACAATGTGAACAGGGTGATAAACAAATCCGTCACCACGTGGAATGTGCCGCGCGAGGTTTTATTGATCACCCCTGTGAGAATTTTGCCTAAATTTTTGACGATATCCTCTAAAGACGATTGCCAGTCGAACGTGTCGAAATCGATACGCTTGAGGATCGGGTTATTTTTTATTTTCCCCAGAATGCCCTCGTCCCCCTGCCGAATGATTTCACGTATTTGCGGCTCGGCGGTTTTAAACAGCTCAATTCCTTCCCGTGCGACTAAATCGACGACCAGGTAGACCGGCACCAAAAGCCCGAGCATCAAAGTCAGACAGCAGATAATCGCGCTCAGCGAGCGTTTATTGCGGAAGGTCTGCAGAAGTCTTTCATAAAATGTGTAGAAAAGCGCTGTGAAAACAGCGGCCAACAGGATCGGCACCAGAAAAATCTTGATGATATTAAAAAAGAGAATGGTGATGAGCAAAAGTAAAAGCAAAAGGTATGAGCGGCTGAACTTCTCAGCGCGCAATCTCACCAATGTTTCTTTGCGGTTTTGCGAGGAATCGGATTTTCGGGCTTTTTGTGGCATTGCAGAATGTGCTGTTTTCTAATATTGAGTGAATTGCAATAAGGGGCTGCACCATCGTAACGAGCTGTCCCCAAATGGTCATGTCATTGCGAGCGTAGCGAAGCAATCTCCTAAGTTTTGTGCCTAAAAGCGGGAGATTGCTTCGTCGCTGCGCTCCTCGCAAAGACATTTTATCCTCTTTT
>JBHHWX010000400.1:0-5782 GCA_046756745.1 bacterium
GGTCGGAAAGTGTGCTTCCCTTCGCGACGGCGTCCTCGCCGAGCAGACTCTATACTGAGAAGCCCTCGGCGAGACGCCTTCGGGAAGTGATTTAGGCTTTTCCGACCACGTTTCATGAATATCCGCCGAGTACAAATCTGTCAGCGCCGTATGCACGACCGCGTTCTCAGCTCGCAACGCCTCCAGAGTGAATTCGTACAACCCATCGTCGTCGGTTTTCAAGTGCACGCGCCCGCCGGTTCTTAGAATACGCCGGTAAACGTGCAAAAATCGCGGCGCGGTCAATCGATGTTTGAGGTGCCGCTTTTTGGGACGGGGGTCCGGAAAAGGGAGCCAGATTTCTTCGACGCTTTTTTCCGGAAAACAGTCCGCAAGCTGCGCGATGTCGCGCTGTAAAAAAACTACGTTGTGCAGGTTCTCCTGCAGCGCGATTTTGGCGCCTTTCCAGAGCCGTTCGCCTTTGAGGTCCACGCCGACGAAATGGCGTTCAGGAAACCACTTCGCTAAATTAAGCGTATACTCCCCCCAACCGCAAGCCAGCTCCAGGGTTACGGGACGCTCATTTTCGAAATAACCGCGCAGCCAACCTGGCTCGAGCTCTTCATTTAGGGTGACGATGTTCGGGAGCGTTTTTATTTCGGCGAATCGTTTTAGCTTGGTTCTCGGCATCACTCTGGCAGACGATTACGACAATTAAGCACAATTAAATAACGATACACTATCAGCTCAGCGAATTCAAGTGGATAATTGGATTATTGGAGTACTGGACCGGTGGATCAATGGTGACCCAAGAATCCAGTTTTCCAAAAACCCATTAATCCTGCTGCTGGATTGGCTTGACCTTCCACATGTGCAAACATCTTCCCGTTGCAGAACATAACAAAATGCGTTTAGACATGATTCAGCAGCATCCGCTCCTTGGGATGCGGGTTGAGATAAATCTGCTCTTGCAGGAATTCGACCTCAAATTTGTTGACGTAATGGCGCACCAGTGTGACCGGCACAATCAACGGCAGCAGACCCCGTCGATAGTCTTCGATGGTTTGCAACAATTCGCACTGGTCGCGTTCGGCGAGCTGCTTCTTGAAAAAGCCCACGAGGCGCAGCAAAATCTGGGTGTGCTTGCGCGCCGTGGCCAAGCGTCGCAGGCCTCCGAAAAACAGGGCCGCGTAGGCTTGTTTCACGGTTTGCGCGTCGTGCTGTTTGGCTTCGGCTACCAGCTTATCCAAATCGCGCAGGTGCATTTCGCTGTGCGCCATCAACAGAAACCGGTGCCGGCTGTGAAAGTGTATTAGCTTGTTCAAAGTAAATCTTTCAGCCAGCATCTGGCGCCAGCGGAAATAGCAAAACACCCGGGCGATGAAATTTTCGCGTAACCGCGGGTCGTTCAAACGCCCCTCCTCTTCCACGGGCAGCAGCGGCATCCCGTTCATGAGATGGCGGGCGAAAATCCCGACGCCGGGACGCGCGGACTGTCCCGATGCATTGGTCACGCGCACACGCTCCATGCCGCAGCTCGGGGAATCTTTTTTCAGAATGTAGCCGCACAGACCCCGTTTTTGCAACTCCCGCACCTTTTGACGGACATAGGCATACATTTTGTCCGAAAGATCGATATTGGCGCGGCTGGTGACAAATCGGGGTCGATGGATGTCGCCAAGTAAGCGTACCGGCTCCCTGGGCACGCCCATGCCGATGTCCATCTCCGGACACACCGGCACCCACTCGAAAAAATTCGAAAGAGTGTTAACCACGTAATCGTTCTTTTTGTGCCCGCCGTCGTAGCGCACTTTCTCCCCCAGCAAGCACTCACTGATGCCGACGCGGATTTTTTCTTGGTCTATCTTCATTCTTAGGATATGAGCAATCTCTGCGTTTTGGGCAGGCAAATCATGCCTTAATAGCCTCAACCCGGACTTCATTCAAGCACGATCCGGCTTTTTCAAATTCGCTGATGTTGGTCAACGTAGATTCGGAGATCTCCTGCAAAGCGTTGCGGGTAAAATAAGCTTGATGACCAGTAATCACTACGTTCGGGAAGGTTAACAAGCGCGCGAAAATATCGTCCTGAATCACTTTACTCGACAGGTCTTCAAAAAACAAGTCGGCTTCTTCCTCGTAGACGTCCAAGCCCAGGTAACCGATCTTGCTGGATTTCAGCCCCCGAATCACGGCCTGGGTATCGATGAGCGCGCCGCGGCTGGTGTTGATCAGGACCACGGCCGGCTTCATCTTGGCAACGGCGCCGGCGTCGATCAAGTGGTGCGTCGCCGGCAGCAGCGGACAATGCAGGGTGATGATATCGGAACGGGCGAACAATTCATTCAGGGACACATAACGCGCGCCCAACTCTTCGCATTCAGGGTTGCGTTTCGGATCGTAAGCGAGCAGCTCGCAGCCGAATCCCTTCATGATGCCGGCGACCACTTTGCCGATTTTGCCGGTGCCGATGATGCCGACCGTCTTGCCGTGAAGCTCGAATCCCAGCAGACCGTCGAGGGCGAAATTCCCTTCCCGGACTCGGGCATAGGCGCGGTTGATTTTTCGATTCAACGCTAACAACAACGCCACGGTGTGCTCGGCAACGGCATGGGGGGAGTAGGCCGGAACCCGAACCACCGTCAGGCCGCAGCGACGTGCTTCTTTTAAGTCCACATTATTAAAGCCGGCGCAGCGCAAGGCAATCAAACGTACGCCGCCATCGGCAAGCTCCCTAATAACCTCTGCATCAGCAACATCGTTAACGAAGATACACACGGCCGGAAAGTCTTTAGCCAAAGGCGTGGTTTCCTTGCTAAGTCGCGGTTCAAAGAAAACCAATTCGTGCTGGAAGTTTTGATTGGCCGCGGCTAAAAATTCGTGGTCATACGATTTTGTGTTAAAAACGGCTACTCGCATCTTACAATCCGATATTTTGTGCAATGTGTCTGTGTGGTGATTTTTTATGCATGACTTATTGTACTTATCATTCAATGGAACTTGAAACTTGAGATTTATTTGTTATTTGATTTTTGGGATTTGGAATCTTGCAGCTTCGCAGCGCCGGGTGAATCCATGATTTAACTATTCTGGTTGCGGTCGAAGGCCTCGCTAAGAGCCTGGCCGAAAAGACTATTTTCTTCGCGAAGGCGCCCTCGCCGAGCGTTTTCTACCCTAAGTCTATGCCGAGAAGCCCACGCCGAGACGCCTTTGGGCCAGTAAGTTTGGACTTTTCGGCACAGAGGGTTATTGTTTGTTTTTAGTTGTGGCTTTGTTAGCCCTCTCGAACGGCAATTTTCGTATCACGGGAACCAGCGTATAATACAAAATCGCAATCCCAATGGGCGCCAGAAGCCCCCAGACCACCATCGCATGCCAAGTGGTCTTCCATAAAAATTGCGTCGCGCCCCAAGGGTCTTCTTTGATCAGGGCCGCGATCTGGGTCACCGAGACCGACAGCCGCGGCGCATTAAATACGAGCTCACCGGCGCGATAGAACGGAATCAGCAGCACGAACTGCAGAGGATATACCAGGTAATTCACCACCTGAATCGCCGGCAGATTCAACTTGAACGCCATCGCAGCCAGGGTGCAAAGAAGGGTCGTGGAACCCAGTACCGGAAAAACACCCAGCGCCATCCCAAAGGCGATGCTGAGCGCGATCTTCTCCGGCGTGATGCCCTGTTTGAGCAAGCCCAAAATCGGGTCAGCGATGCGTTTTTTCCAAAAAGCAGGTAGATTCATGATCGCCGTTTTAGGAGCAACGCTTCGAGGAATTCAATTCTTTGAGCTGGCAGGCCATTGTACGAACTCCTGTTACGCGACTGACCCAAAAGTCAAATGTCATTGCGAGAGAAGCGAAGCAATCCCCTATCTACAGAAACGTTGAATATCTCAGATAATTTACGAGCGGTTCTTAGACTGATTGACCTTATCCCTCGCTCCATATTCGAGATGTGCTGACGAGGAATACGCCCAAGCATCTCACCTAACTCCCTTTGGGTCAACCCCTGCAACTCCCGATAAATTTATTTTTTTAAGAAAACTGTTGAATTTCAAAAATTAAGTTATTATACTTACTCTAAGTATATTACTAACTATATACAAATATTCACCTACATATGAAGACTTTCCCCTTAAAGCTTGACGATGAACTCCACAAGAAAGTTCGACATGCTGCCATTGAGGATGAAACAAGTGTGCATTCTTGGATTCTGGATGCCATAGTGGAAAAGCTGAAATTTAAGAAAATTTACATTCAAAATAAACAAAAAGCTAGTGGTGCAGAATAACTTTGGCCTGCTTCCATAACGTGATAACACAGGAGGGTGTGGAAGATGTCTCAAAAGATTGGTACTTTTGATCTTAATCATGTAACTCAAGGAGATTGTAAGAACTTAATTGAATTACTTCCCGACAATAGTATCGACATCGTCATTACAAGTCCACCATATTGGGGACAACGGATGTCAGAAGGGACTGGAGTTGAAGCAGACCCCAGAGATTACCTTCGGAATCTAAAAAGCGTCTTTCTATCAATTATTCCCAAACTAAAAGATGAGGGAATTGTTTGGATTAACATAGGTGATGCCTACAATACTCCAGTTAATTGGAGAGCACATGATCGAATTTATAGTTCATTAGGGGTGGAAAAAAATGGACTTAACGGAAACAACTCCGCCTACATTAAGCCGAGAGCAAGACGAAAGGCCTTCATAGACGAATCGGCAGGTTGGCTCCAGTATGGTAACTTGTTAGCTCTCCCATATAGATTAATAACTAGCCTCTGCGACAAAGGTTATCTTTTTAGAGGCGAGGTTATTTGGTACAAAAGAAACCCTATGCCCGAAGGAAGATGCAGGCGGCCTCACAGACAACATGAATCAATTTATTTGCTAGCCAAGCATGAGAGACACCAGTTTAGAACAAGTCCTCCCGTAAAAAATATTTGGTCTTTTGCCAACGAAAAGATTGAAGGCAAAGCACATTTCTCCCGCTTTCCAGAAGAATTGCCGAGGCGGTGCATAGAGGCATTTGGCAAACAAGGCAAAGAGGTTATCGTGATGGATCCATTCTCCGGCTCTGGAACCACGGGGATAGCGGCATTAAAGTTAGGCTGCTCATACATTGGCTTTGAAATTGAGAAAGAACATGTGCTGGCCTCAAACGAGCGCCTTCGAGATGTAGAAAGAGTTAGTTTTCATAAAGTCGGTTTCTTGCAGCTATAACAAGGCGCGAAAAATCATCATCTGGGTCACTGAAATTCATTTGATAGATTCGGGCGGCTGCTTTTTGCCCTCTTGATGTAGGTTTAGTACTTTTGTTATAGGAGAAACAAGCGGAGAAATATCCTTCTTCTTCAAATTCTTTCCTCTTGTCAGTTCTACTATCTTTACCTTTTGTTAGAGGTTCACCAAATTCTCCTTTGTTCAAAGGTTGTTCACTCGGGAAACTCTTGCAATCCATGGTCATAAACGGAGAAAAATAGTTCTTATCCATAAGTGCTTTGCTGAAATTCTGGTCATTCTGCCGTCGTTCTGCTATGCTTGCTTTTACGTGAACAACACCAAAGCATTCTTTCTTACTCGATGCGGTGTTGACTAACAATACATCCGCTTTGGCGGACTCTACTGCATAATTAAGTTTCATCGCCTTGAGTAATTGGCGCTTTTCACTGTCGGCAAAAATATCCATCAAGATGTGATGTTTTCGTAGATGGTCACAATAATGTTTTACAAAGATTCTTTCTAACGCCCACCCGCTTGTTCTTTTCCAACTTTGAGCGAGGTCACGACGTATTTCA